>JAAYZW010000080.1 GCA_012514645.1 Chloroflexota bacterium | reverse complement strand
TCAGGTTGCGGACCAATTCGACATCCTGATACAAACCACGCTCTTCGGGAAGGTAGCCAATCTGGTTCAATTTTTCTTCATTCATGGGACCGCCCAAGATCTCGACTGTGCCTTTATCGGGCTGATAGATATCGAGAATGACGCGGATCGACGTCGTTTTTCCTGAACCGTTCGGACCGAGCAGACCAAAAATCTCGCCCGGGCGAACGCTGAAAGAAACGTCTTTGACGGCTTTGGTTTCACCGAAACTTTTCGCGATGTGATTGACAACGATTGTGTCCATAAATAACTCCATCTACTAATAATACTTCCCGAAACGATTGTACTACAGGCAGACATGCAAAAAATACGGGAGTGCATAGTTGTTTTCAGTCTCTTAACATGTAAAACGCCTGTGCCTTTTTGACCACGTTCTGAACCCACCCAATCTCGCCTACAGGATTCGAGGGTAGCTCGTAGGGCGTGATTGGAGGTACCGCTAATTCCATTGACAAGAGTGTATCGCGCCTCCAATCCGCCGATGCGTGTGTGATTATTGATATCACCGGTAGACCAACGCCACACCCCCATCAATCTCGCCCTACAGGACTCGAGGGTGGCTCGTAGGGCGAGATTGGAGGTGCCGGATAATTCCATTGGCAAGAATGTGTTGCGCCTCCAATCCGCCGATGCGTGTGTGATCAAAAAATTTAGCCCAGCCTCATTACGCCTTCTTAAATCTTAAAAAAAGAAGGGCGTAAAGCCCTCCTCCAAAACATCTAAAACAGGTCACTCTTTTTCGTAAGGCTCACCCTCGGCAGCAGGAGCCTGACCTTTGCCAATAAAGCCGGCAAGCACGATCATTGTTATCAGGTAGGGTGCCATCGCCATAAACTGTGGCGGAATCAGGCTTCGAAGCAGTGAAAGTTTGGAACCAATCGAATCGGCAAAGCCAAAAAGCAGCCCTGCGCCCAGTGAACCGAGCGGCATCCAGTTACCAAAGATCATCGCCGCAAGCCCGATAAAGCCTTTGCCCGCAGTCATGCCTTCGTCAAACCTGCCTACCGAACCAAGCGTGAAAAACGCGCCTGCAATCCCAGCCACCAAACCGCTAAGCATCACGCCCATGTAACGGGTTTTGATTACATCGATACCAAGCGTATCTGCAGCTTTGGGGTGCTCGCCAACACTGCGGAAGCGCAAACCCCAGCGCGTTTGGAAGAGCGCTACTTGCAGCACAATCAGAATAATAAACATCAGGTAGACAAAAATATTCTGGTTGAAGAGAATTGGTCCGATCAAGGGGATGTCAGCAAGCAGCGGTATTGGCACGCGTGAAAACATAACCGGCTGATTCAGCCGCGGAATTGTCTGCAAGAATTTTTGCGAAATAAACCCGGTCATTCCAGCTGAGAAAATGTTGATGACCGTGCCCGAGATGGTTTGATTGACTTTATATTTGATCGAAAGCACACCAAGCAGCAGACCGAGCAAAACCGCCGACGCGATTCCGCCGAGCATGCCAATCCAGACGTTTTTAGTCAGGCTTCCGGCAATCGCTGCTGTCATCGAAGCCATCAGCATCATACCATCGATTGCGATGTTAACGATGCCGCTGCGTTCCGCTAAAATGCCCGAAAAAGCGCCCAGAGTAATCGGTACTGCCAGCAGCACCGCGCTTGAGAGCATGCCTGCCAGGTTGACGGATGTGCCCGCCGCCTGCCAGACCAGAAAAGCCAGCATCAGGAAGAGCCCGGAAACACCAACCATCAGGTTTGTCTGTTTCCCAAACCCCCTGATCAGTTGATAAATGCCGATTGCCAGGGTGATCACCGCCAGGATAATCAGCGTCAGCCGTGATGGGAAAACCAGGTCCCGCATGGTGCCCTGGCTGATGCCACCGGGGGTCATTACAAAGCGTGTTGTCAGATCGTTTGCGGTGTTGAGGGCAAAAACGAAGAAGATCAGGAGGGCGATCACTATTTCGGTGATCCCAATCCCTAATTTTCGGGCAGGAGAAATGTCGTGAATTTTTTTGTGTTCAATCAAATTGG
>JAAYZW010000079.1 GCA_012514645.1 Chloroflexota bacterium | reverse complement strand
TCCCAAGTTTTCACGCGTCAGCGGCTTGAACACCACGATCTCATCCACCCGGTTCAAAAATTCGGGTCGGAAGAAGTTCTTTAAAATCTCGACAACCTCATCGCGGCTGACCCGCCTGGGCTGACCGGTCTCGTCGTTCATCCATAGTTGGCTGCCGAGGTTGCTGGTCATAATGATCAGCGTGTTGCGGAAATCGACTGTGCGTCCCTGCCCATCGGTCATGCGGCCATCATCCAACACCTGCAGTAGTGCGTTAAAAATTTCGGGGTGAGCCTTCTCGATCTCATCAAACAGCACCACGCTGTACGGGCGGCGGCGCACTGCTTCGGTGAGCTGCCCGCCTTCTTCATAACCAACATAGCCGGGGGGCGCGCCAAACAGCCGGCTGATGGTATGGCGTTCCTGGTATTCGCTCATGTCGATGCGTACCATGGCATTCTGATCGTCGAACAAAAACTCTGCCAGGGCACGTGCCAACTCAGTTTTGCCGACACCGGTAGGCCCGAGGAAGATAAACGAACCAATCGGGCGGTTGGGGTCTTGCAAACCCGAGCGCGATCGCCGCACGGCATTTGAAACAGCGGTGATAGCTTCATCCTGCCCGACAACCCGTTGATGCAGGCGTTCTTCCATGTGTAAAAGTTTTTCCATCTCGCCTTCCAACAGGCGGCTGACGGGGATTCCGGTCCATTTCCCGACCACATCGGCGATCTCTTCGGCATCAACTTCTTCTTTCAGCAGGGCACCCTGTTCTTGCTGAGCCTTTAGCTGGGCTTCAGCTGCGCCGATCTGTGTTTGCAGATCGCGGATGGTGCCGTAGCGCAGCCGCGAAGCCTTCTCGAGGTCAGAATTGCGCTCAGCCTGCTCCATTTCATACTGCGCCTGGTCGAGCTGTTCTTTTAGCTCCTTATATTTCTCAATCGCTTCCTTTTCCGCTTGCCATTGGGCAGTCATGGCTTTCGATTTTTCTCTTAAATCGGCAAGGTCCTGCTCGATTCTTTCGAGGCGTTCCTGGGAAGCTTTGTCCTTTTCCTTTTGCAGGGCTTGCTTCTCAATTTCAAGCTGCAAAATCGCCCGGTCGACCTCGTCCAGGGCCTGGGGTTTGGAATCGATCTCGGTGCGCAGGTGGGCGGCAGCCTCGTCAATCAAGTCGATGGCTTTATCGGGCAGCTGACGGTCAGTGATGTAGCGGTTGGAGAGCGTGGCAGCTGCAATCACGGCAGAGTCGGTGATGCGCACACCGTGGTGCACTTCATATTTCGATTTCAGCCCGCGCAGAATGCTGATGGTGTCTTCCACTGTGGGTTCGGCAACGTAAACCGGTTGGAAGCGCCGTTCGAGTGCGGCATCCTTCTCGACATATTTGCGATACTCGTTGGTAGTGGTGGCACCGATCAGGTGCAATTCACCGCGTGCCAGCATCGGTTTGAGGATGTTGCCGGCATCCATAGAGCCTTCAGCGGCTCCAGCGCCGATAACGGTATGCATTTCATCGATAAACAAAATGATCTGCCCATCAGCCTCTGTGACCTCTTTCAAGGCGGCTTTCAGGCGTTCTTCGAACTCACCACGATATTTCGCGCCGGCAATCATGGCAGCCATATCGAGCTGGACGATGCGCTTGTTCTTCAGGCCTTCCGGCACGTCCCGATTGACGATCCGCTGCGCCAACCCTTCGACGATGGCGGTCTTACCCACACCTGGTTCGCCGATGAGGGCAGGGTTGTTCTTGGTTCGGCGAGTCAGGATCTCGATCGTGCGGCGGATCTCTTCATCACGCCCGATAACCGGGTCCATTTTGCCCTGGCGGGCCAGCGCGGTCAGGTCGACCCCGTAGCGTTCCAGTGCCTGGTAGGTGTCTTCCGGGTTTTGGCTGGTGACCGATTGGCTGCCGCGGATATCGCGCAGGGCTTTGAGCACGGCGTCTTTGGTCACACCAAAATTGGCCAGGCGCTTGCCTTCGGGGCTATCGGTGAGGCCGAGCAAAATGTGTTCGGTGGAGGTGTATTCGTCCCCCATGCCTTTGGCATAGCGTTCGGCAGCATCCAGAACGGTTGTGGCAGGGCGCGAGAGCCCGGCTTCAGAGCTTGAAGCGCCGTAAACTTTGGGACGGTTGGCCAGTTCCTTGCGCACCTCTTCTTTTAATACATCCACAGAGCCGGCGATCTGGGAGATCACGACCGGAACGGTGCTTTCGGTTTGATTGAGCAGCGCCAGCATCAGGTGGGCTGGCTCGATGGTTTGATGATTGAAATCATGAGCAAGCTGCTGCGCCCCGAGGACAGCCTGCTGAGCTTTTTGAGTAAATTTGTTTAAGTCCATATTTCTCCCTTCTGATACTTTTCTTTATACCTTTATAGAATAGGACATTAATGTTAATTTTATGTTGGAATGGGTGGGAAACGTCAAGAAGCGATATGTTTGTATATGCTTGCAGTGTCAGGGCCTACTCTGGTCGGCTTTCCTTTCCGTCGCCAGGTTGAATTGAGCAACCTGACCTACGCAAATAAGCGCGTTAGGAAAAGCACAATTGTTAAATCGCGGTTAAATCGCTCTGCCAGGTCTATTTTGGGGGAAAATTTTATTTATAATCAAGCGTTTTTAGAAAAGGAATGGATACGATGCAAAACTTGAGTATTTTTACAGTGATTGGGGTTGGCTTGCTTGCGCTCGCCTTACTTGTGGTTGGGGCGAATTATGCAGTAAAAAAGCTGATTGGGATCGCGAACTACTTCAAACTATCCAGCACTTTTATGGGAATGACCGTCCTTTCCATTGCCACATCGCTACCGGAAATTACCTCCCATTTCACCGCCTCAGTCAATATTCTGCGCGGGTCACTTGATTACCAAACCGGTTCTGCCATAGTCCTGGGTGCCAACATTGGTTCCGATGTAGT
>JAAYZW010000078.1 GCA_012514645.1 Chloroflexota bacterium | reverse complement strand
CAATCTGGCTGAGAAATTGCGCCTTAATCTGGATGCTCTCGCTGTTGAAGATCGATTGGCTTTTGCGGGTTTTGTCGGGCATAGCCAGAGCAAGAAGATGGAACAGGTTTTGGAGAACCTGAAGGAGACCGTATGGCAAGCTTAATCCAGACAGCGCGCAACGTCCTTTCACAAAAGGATCCTTTGTTGCCTAACGAAACCAAGCGCATTATATTAAAGGAATTTTTACAGGCTTACACCCTGGATTTCCTCTACAACCATCCTGATTATCGAAGGCTGAATTTCTATGGCGGCACTTGCCTTCACATCATTTATGGTCTTAACCGCTTGTCAGAGGATATTGATTTAGATAATAGCGATATGGTTGACCTGAGCATGTTGGAAAGCGACTTGCTCAACTACTTCCAGTCGTATATTGGCTACCCGCAAGTCGCGGCAAAAACCCAGGTTGGCGAATGGGGGGTTCGCCGCACGACCCTCAAGTTTCCTGTTCTTTATGAACTTGGATTAAGCGCGCACACGGGTGAAGCCCTGCACTTGAAGGTGGAGGTAAGCCAACACCCACAAGTATCCATTGTCCAAAAAACACCGGTTCTCCAATTTGGCAGAAGTTACGTAGCGAGCCACTTCTCATTGGAAACAATGATGGCTGGCAAGCTGATTGCCTGCCTTGAACGTGATTTCCACAAAGGTGAGTCTACGGTCAAGGGTCGCGATTATTACGATATTTTGTGGTTCATGCAACAAAAAATCGTGCCTCTTGAAGAAAAGCTCGCCAGAGATGGAAAACGTCCTTACACAACACAAAGTGCGCTGGCTATGCTTGATGAGAAAGTACAGAAAATCAATCTCAACGATTTGGCGGCAGACTTGCTGCCGCTGTTTGAGAAGAGGACCTTCATAGAGGCTTGGTTAGAGAGTTTCAAGGATAACTTTTCAACATATTATCAAGCTTATCTATAACTCCCACTTGCCGCAGGTTTTTAGTTCCCACATTTACCTGGCTGGTATCGTCAGGTCCCGAGCATCGCAGCTGAGAGTAAGAAAAGGAAACTTTTCCCTGTTCCCCGCTCCCCGTTACTACTACAGGTTCATCCCCACCTGCAGGGCTTGTTGGTTGAGGGGGATGTATTTTTCTTTGACGTTCTCGGCGATGATGCGGTTCCAGTCGATCTCCTGCAAGCCCAGCTCGCGGATGAGCACGCCCAGCAATATGATGTTCATCACGCGCGGGTTACCCAGCTCACGCGCCTCTGCCTGCCCATCCAGCGCGATCAGTTTGCCAGCCCGCGCCCTGATCAGCTCCTCGCCATTGGTCGGGTATTTTTCTTTGCCCATCTGAACGCCCATCGGGTTCACACGCACACGGTTGAAAATAACAATGCCCTTGCCGTCATCACGCAGATAATCGAGGTTGCGCAGCACTTCCAGCTCTTCAAAACCCATAATCAGGTCGGCTTTGCGCTTTTCGACAATCGGCGAAAAGACCTTTTCACCAAAACGAACATGGGTAAGCACCGGACCCTCTCGTTGAGACATGCCGTGCACTTCGCTCATCTT
>JAAYZW010000077.1 GCA_012514645.1 Chloroflexota bacterium | reverse complement strand
TTCCAGCACGGTTTTTCCTAATGGGATCAATGAGAGGTTTCCGGTGATAATAATCGTATCAAGCTGGTTCAATCTTGCCGCCAGAACAGAAGCCGTTCCGACCGATTGGAAAACCAGGTTGATAATCCCGGCTGCCAGATCTTCGACGCTGGCAAGGTCTTCCATTTTTCCAAAGTTCGACGCCGTGGCGTCCGACGTTAATCCAGGTATTTCGGCAGTGGTAATATCGCCGATCGTCAGGTCGACCATACCGAGATCACCTTGGTTGGCGAGTTCAGCAATTGTATCGAAATCCTGCATGTCGATCATCTGATCTGCAAGCCCCTGCAGAGTGCCCCCGCCGACGCCCGACCCAATCACATGCTCAACCCGGCTTCCCCTGGCAGCAACGATGGAAGTGCCTGTGCCCATGCTCACCACGATCGCCTGCTCCAGCCCTGCCAAATGAAGTCCACCCGAGCCGACACAATCAAATTCCGGCACATGGTGGGTTGGGCAGCCAAAAAGGTCGTCGCCAATATGAACGGCACCAACACCCGTTATATGAATTTCGTTGACATCCTGCAGTCTCCTGCCAGTGTCGTTGAGGAATTTCCCCAAACCACCGCTGGCAGAGGTGTAAGCATCGCTCGCTTTTACCCGCGTGAAACCAAACAGGTTGCCGTTTTCCAACCCGACGAGCTTGGTGGTGGTCCCACCAATGTCCAGACCTACAATTAAACTCATAATCTGTCCTTGCAGTAAGATCCTTATCAATACTAAATTGTAGTATAAAATAGCGTTCATGGAACTAAAAGTTAAAAGCGAAACCAAAACCAACCAACTCCAGTTTAAATATCTCGATCTGGTCACAGTAGCCTTCACAGTCGTTCTGATATTGAGTAATTTTGCTTCTTCGTCCAAGATTATCGATTGGGGCATTTCGATTGGCGGCATTCCCCTGGCGTTCGATGCCGGCACGGTTTTTTTCCCTTTCGCCTACATTTTTGGAGATATCCTCACAGAGGTTTACGGCTACAAACGCACTCGCCGCGTGATATGGATCGGCTTTGGCGCGCTAATCTTCACCTTCCTGATGTTCTGGCTTATCCGTGTCTTGCCGGGTGAAGCCACCTGGCAGGCGACCGTGGGGCAAAGCGCTTTTGACGCGGTTTTGAGCGGGATCAGTTTTGGCGGCATTGTGCTCGCCAGCGTGTTGGGTTACCTGTTTGGCTCTTTTGCCAACTCTGTCATCATGGCGGCACTCAAAAAAGTCACTGCTGGCAAACACCTCTGGCTTCGTACAATCGGCAGCACCATCATCGGTGAATTCCTCGATTCAGCCATCTTCATTGCCATCGCTTCCCTCACCGGCGTGTTCCCCTGGGAACTCTTCTGGTCGCTGACCCTCACCAACTATATCTTCAAGGTCGCCATCGAAGCACTTTTCACCCCGGTCACCTATTGGGTCACAGGAAAATTAAAGAAGGCAGAAGGGGTTGACATCATTTCAGATCTTACAGATCTGAATCCGCTTTCGTTTTAGCCTTTTCTTTTCGCAAGCCTTCAATACTGACCACGTACTCTCCCCTGATCTTTTCGGTGGAGAGTTTTTCGATAATCTCAGAAAGCGTCCCGCGATAGTGCGTTTCAAATTTCTTGGTCAGGTCGTTGGCAACCACAGCCTTGCGGTCCCCAAGCATTTCCAGACTGTTTTGCAAAAAAGCCAGCAGCCGGTAGGGGCTCTCATAAAATACCAGCGTGTGCGGAGATTCGGCTTCCATGGCGATAAAACGTTTGCGCGGTCCTTCTTTGTTGGGTGGAAAACCTTTGAATGTAAAACTGTGCAGAGGTAAGTCTGCCAGAGTCAATGCAACAATGACCGCCGAGGGACCGGGAATCGATTGCACTTCAATCCCCGCATCCAGGGCGGCATGCACCAGCAAGTAACCGGGGTCAGATATCCCCGGTGTACCAGCATCGGTCACCAGGGCAAGCACCTCACCGTTCTCAAGCTTTTCCAATAGTTTCGGGACGACCTTGCGCTCGTTGAAATTATTTAGCGCGGTTTGTGGTTTGGAAATTTCGTAATGCTTCAGCAGCACGCTGGTTTTACGCGAATCTTCGCTGACGATCAGGTCGACGCTTTTCAGCACCTCAACCGCCCTGAAACTCATATCCCCCAGATTCCCAATCGGTGTCGCCACAAGGTAAAGCATTTGAATTCTCCTCACCGCCAATTATAAGTGATGGGCTCTTGTTTCAGAGTTTTTTTCATCTGCCACAATGAGCCCGCAGGGCATGGCAGACAGCATTAACTTCTACTACAACACCCATCGGACAACCACCGATCAGCCAGTCACTCTCTCTTTTTCAAGCGCAATAATCCGTTTCAAAATCGATAAAGAGACCGCGTAGGTCGAGTCCATCCCAAAGTACGATAGAGCGCCCGCGCCGAGATTCTTCCCCTTGGTATAGGGGGTGTCTGAGACATAATGCATGATTCCCAAGTCAAAGTTGAGCTTGTTTAGCGTGACAATTTCGTTAATTGGATAGCGCTGGGGTCGCGTGAGCTCATATACCGCCGAAAGGTACGGTCCGGCTTCCATCTCGATATCCGTGTAACCTTCACGATAGATCACGTCCATGATGTTTTTATTTTGCAAAAATGTTCCCATAACGGTTACTGCCTTTTGGTTGTCCAGCACAGTCCCAAAAGACAGGTGAGAAGCGACATCCCGGGCTGTAAAACAATTCGAAAAAATAAAAGTGTTTTGAGAATGTTCGTCATAGACAACTTCTGGGATGATCACGTCGCCGCGCGCGCCGTTGAGACTGGCGGCTTTGCCCATGATATAGATGCCGAGAATTTCATCAACGCTTTCAGCCACTTTGGTTAGCAGGTTATATGCCGAATATCCTAACGGATAATCGATATTGAGGATCAGGGCATCGCTTCGTTTCAAAAATTCCAAGGAGTCTTCCCCAATGGGAAAATTCAGTCGTGGGTCGATGGTAGCAGTGTCAAGCTTGTCTAATTCGATAATATTGGCTTCAACTTCGAAAGAGTGCATGCTTGGAACCCGCCAAATACCGCGCTCTTCCTCGAAATCAATCTGTTCCTGAACCAGTGGTTGACCTTCGTCAGTACCCAGGTACTTTTTCATGGCATAGAAATAGAAATTTTCGACGTTTGCCTGGGTTTCGCCTTGATTAATTTCATTCCATTCAGCCTCGAGGACTGGTTCGTTTTCGAGAATGTGCTGAAGCAGATCGCTCTTCTTGCCCAAAGCATAACCAGAAAGGAGATTCGTCAGACTGTGGGTGTTGGAGGACACAAAATAGACCGGGCGCTGCCTGGAAGGCTGCGATTTCTTAACAATATTCTCCCACCAGCCGACGGTTGCGCGCCGATAATCATTCAGCGACCCGCTGAGCAGCTGGATGGTGAAGTCAGCTTTCCGGTCACGGAAAATCAGCATGGTTTCGGTAAACGCATCGCCTAAAACAGTATAGAGTCTGGCAAGGTCATCCTCTGAAAGCCGCAGAAGGTCGCCAAATTTCTTAAAAACTTTCGGGTTGGCAGGCAGAGCAACTTCAATCTGTGTTGGTTCGATCGTGTTGAGCAGGAAGTGGAGCTTGTTCCACTCAATTTGCAGTGCGGTCAGACAAGGGACAACATCATCAATGTCAGAACGTGAGGCAATATAGCAAGCCAGGAGTCCTTCCCCATCGTAAAAACATTTTCGTCGCCGTGCCCTGGCAGAAACTTCCCGCCACGACTCAACATTCGGAAAGCCATACTCCGCAAAGCTGCTGGTAGTTTGCCCAAGAATAACCTTATTTACCCTGGTAATCTCCTCGGGCAGCCGTAAGAGTGTATAAATCAGGGCAGAAGTGTCAGGCTGGTCTCCTTGGGCTTGCATATGCAAAGAAGAGTCCGTGCTGGCATGCACACCCTCAAGCGTACGGATGTAAACCTCATTTGTTGACCGTAAAAGCGAATAGATTGTACGCAGATAAAGGTCAATTTCTTCTGAAGAACGAATAGGGACGGTTCTTTCCATAGTTTTTTCCTCGTTGAGTTTGCAAAATTCTACCATGCTGCAACTTCTCGCAGCAGTCGTGTAAAACAGACTCCCGCGACTCTTGTCCAAACTTGCACTCATTTGGCAAAGGGTCGCGGCACTCAAACTATTAATTACTTTTCTAAGCTTTCGCGCAGCTTCGCGGCACTGCTCTGATAGCCTGCCAGTTTTTCCCGCTCGGCTTCGACCACTTTTTCAGGTGCCTTTTGGGCAAATGGCGACAAGAGCAGCTTTTCCAGCCTGGCAATGTGGCTTTCCACCTCGCCAAGCTCTTTCTCCAGCCGCTGCCGGTCGGCTTCGCTGTCACCGCTGTCCGCCAGGTCAAGGTAAATCTCCACATCCTCAACAACCAGTGGTGTCATATCGCCGTTGGGAAGGTTGGAATCAACGATCTCAACCCCGTCTTGCTTCAATCCACCCAAGTCATAGAGCAGATGCTTCTCTTGCTGTAAAAATTCAGACCTGGTCTTGCTGACAATCACCGCGCCGAGCGGTTTATTCGGTTCAATCTTATATTCAGACCGCAAATTGCGAATGGAACGCACAATTTCCTGTACCAGTTCGAAGTTTTTAATCGCTTCTGCTTCCCAGCCTTCCTCCGCTATCCGTTCTGGCCAGCGTGCCACCATCAGGTGTTCAGCCACTTCTGTTTCCGGATTGAAGATAACCGGATTATTTACTGCGGCAGTTTTCAGATAACCATAGAGCGCTTCCGTCACGAAGGGTGTAAACGGGTGCAGCAATCGCAGCATCAACCCAAGCA
>JAAYZW010000076.1 GCA_012514645.1 Chloroflexota bacterium | reverse complement strand
GTTCGGTGAGCGTGCCGCGATATTGGCGCATTTCGTCGAAAGAAAGCTCGTCAACGAAGGCTTTACCTTTGTTGATCAGCTTAATCGCCATCTCGTAGAGTGGCTCGAAATAGTCGGAAGCATAAAATTCGCGGTCACCCCAGTCGAAACCGAGCCAGCGGATGTCTTCTTTAATGGCGTCGACGAATTCGATGTCTTCTTTAACCGGGTTGGTGTCATCGTAACGCAGATTGGTGAGCCCACCATAGTCTTCGGCGATGCCGAAATCGATAACGAGCGCTTTGGCATGCCCGATGTGAAGGTAACCGTTGGGTTCGGGTGGAAAACGGGTGTGAACGCGACCGCCGAAACGACCGGTGCGGTTGTGGTCATCGATGATATCGCGGATAAAGTTGGTTTTGGTTGGGCTCTCTTCTGTCATGTTTTTGCTCCTGTGCTTGGTCGGTGAATTATATCAGGTGAAAGCTGATGGGAAAGGAAAAGTAAGCTCCCTTCCAGCAATTCTAAATATGAGAAACTTTAAATCTAAAATTTAGAATGCGCGATAAATCGGACTCCGAATTTGTGGCTGCTGCAATACTGTTATCTATGAAATGATAACAGCCGAAGGGGTGGGTTCAGAACGTGAGCTCAGGTGAAATTTTTCATCAGCGAAACCCACCCCGTTCGAAACACTATTTTTTGCCGGTTTTCAATGCCTGTCCGCAGTTCTTGAACCGGGTCGTGCTCCAGATTCGAGGGAGACCTTCATCGGTCTCCCTGATGAACAAAAACACGTTTGGGGTGAGCTTTAGGCTCTCAAAAATTCGCGGACCGCGGGGAGTTGACCGGCAGCTCCGAGGTATTCGTTCTTTTCGGCGATAAATTTTGCATATTCTGCCATGAAGACTTTGCCAGGGTCGCGGAGGTCGAATTTCTCGGGGTGATCACGGAAAAACTCGCGGTGAACACGGGTCCAGACCAGGCGACCATCGGTGTCAATATTGATCTTGGTGACGCCCAGTTCAGCAGCACGGCGGAATTGTGTGGCGTCAACACCCTTTGCGCCAGCAATAATGCCGCCGGCTTCATTGATGCGGATAACTTCTTCCTGCGGGACAGAACTGGAGCCGTGCATTACCAGGGGGAATCCGGGCAGGCGGTTTTGGATTTCAGCGAGGACATCAAAATGGAGCGATTGCGTGCCGCTGAATTTAAAAGCTCCGTGGCTGGTGCCAATGGCAACTGCAAGTGAGTCACAACCGGTACGTTCAACGAATTCTTTTGCCTGGTTGGGATCAGTCAGCTTGGCGTCCGATTCGTGGACAGCGACATGCTCTTCAACACCACCAAGCATACCGAGCTCAGCTTCGACGACGATGCCTTTGGCATGGGCGGCATCGACAACGCGCTTGGTAATGGCGATGTTTTCTTCAAAAGGTTCACTGCTGGCGTCGATCATGACCGAGCTGTAAAAGCCTGATTCGATACAATCGTAGCAGGTGATCTCATCGCCATGGTCGAGGTGGACGGCGAAAACTGCTTCCGGATAGATCTCATCCGCGGCGCGGATCAACCCTTCCAGAAAAGCTTTATTGGTGTAAGAGCGAGCGCCCTTGCTGATCTGGACAATAAAGGGTGCCTGAGAATCCAGATTGCCCCGGAAGAGACCAACGATTTGTTCCAGGTTATTGATGT
>JAAYZW010000075.1 GCA_012514645.1 Chloroflexota bacterium | reverse complement strand
TATGGACACCGCCGGCAAAGACGGTGTCATCCGCAAAGTCTTCGGGGGTGTCAACCCCCAGGGTGTGCGTGTTGCTCCCTTCAAAGTGCCTTCCAGCCTTGAGCTTTCCCACGATTACCTCTGGCGCGTTCATGCCCAAACACCCAAAAAAGGTGAAATTGTGATCTTTAACCGCTCTCATTACGAAGACGTTTTGCCAGTTCGCGTACTCAACCTGATGCCTGAAGAGGTCTGGTCAAAACGTTACCATCACATCAACGAATTTGAACGTCTGTTGGTCGATGAGGGCACGGTCATCCTCAAGTTTTATCTGAATATCGATTTGCAGGAACAAGCCGAGCGGTTCCTTGACCGTCTCGAAGAGCCGGACAAACACTGGAAGTTCAACCCTGGCGACCTCGAAGATCGCAAACTCTGGGATAGCTATATGGAAGCCTATGAGGACCTGCTGAACAAAACCAGCACAGAATGGGCGCCCTGGTATGTGATTCCCAGCAACAAAAAATGGTACCGCAATCTGCTCGCTGCAACAATTGTCCGCGATACCTTGCTGGATATGAAAATGGAATTTCCAGCGCCACCGCCCGACCTCGACCATTATCACGATGTCGTCCTGGAGATGGTTCTCTCCTATGAAGAAGAAGATTAATTGAGCGACTACATCAACCCCGTCCCAGATGCCGTTCTGGTGGGTCGGATGCGTCGGGAGTTTATTTTACCGGCGCGATCGGCAGCTTATCTCAACCGCCCAGGTGGCAACCTTGGTTATGCCGCTGCTTCTTTTTTGCTATGGGACGGCAAACCTGGCTTGGTATCGCGTATCAATCCGGACTTTCCTTCCGAGTGGCTCGAAGATTATAAAAACGCTGGCGCCGATATCGACGGTATTCGCCAGGCAATCGATCCGATCGACGACCGTTTTTTTGTCACCTATAGTGAAGACCAGCAAGCCCGCTACGAAAACCCAATCACCTGGTTCGCTGACCGGCAGATGCCCTTCCCGCCTGAGCTGCTCAGTTACAGCCCAACCATTCCTATCTATTGCAGCAAAACCGAGTACCGCACTGACAGCATCCGCGTTACCGATGTCCCCTTCACATATCTGGAAGCCTCTGCCGCGCATATATGCCCGATCGATTATATCTCCCACAAAATTCTGCCGTCGGTTCTCAAAGGCGGGATGGTCTCGCTGCTAACGATGCGCGCGGGCAACTGTTACATGGACCCAATATTTTGGGAGGAGATTAGGGCGCTTATCAGCGATGTCACCGCTTTCATGATTACCGATGCCCAGGCGGTCAAGCTGTTTCAGGGCAGAAGCGTCGACTTATGGGAGATCGCCGGTATCTTAGCTAACTACGGACCGGAGTACATCATCATCCATGCCAAAGACGGTACTGTGATGCTTTATTCCCGCCTGAAACGCAAACGATGGGTTTTTCCATCCTACCCCAGCAAGCCTGCTGATCCAACCGGTATGCTGGATGCCTTTGACGGCGGTTTTTTGGCGGGTTACCGCAAGGAATATGACGCTGTACAAGCAGTCTTGCATGGGTTGGTCAGTGCTTCATTCTGCAGTGAAGGCAGCGGACCGTTTTACTTGCTGGAATGTTTACCCGGGCTAAAAGAAGCCCGCCTCAAGGTCTTGAGTCAACAGGTAATGGAGGTGTAGCTGAGGGGATGGGCGTTTCGGTGGGCAGTTCAGGCGGGCTAATGGGAACCAACCTGACTTCATAGAGCCACTGCCAGTTTTTCCCGGTCACAAAAAGACGTTCGTTTTCCGCATCCCAAGCGATCCCGTTCAGGACTTCGCCTATATCTGCCAGATTTTCTTGCGGACGCAAACCGCGCATATCCAGCATGGTGATTACCCCACCTTCTTGCGGATCGATGATCGCAATTTGGTCTGAAAGGTAAATATTGGCGAAAATTTGACCGTAAATGAATTCCAACTCGTTCAGATATTCGATCGGATGACCTTGCCAGGTAACGTTAACCTCCCTGATTTGAAAACCACTGGTCGGATCCATCCATAAAAGTTTGTTGCTGCCATCTGACATGATCAAGGCTGATCCGTCGGTTGTAAGCCCCCAACCTTCAGTACTGTAAGAAAACCGCCCTGTTTGCTCAAAGGTTTCCAGGTCATAAATGAAAGCCGTGCCTTCCTGCCAGGTTAACTGATAGAGCAAACCGTTCAGTTCAATTAAACCTTCTGCGAAATACTGGTCTTCAAGGGCAATTTCCTGCAGCACCTGCCCGCTTTCGGGGTCAACCTTCCGCAGGCTGCTTGCGCCATACAAGCCGCAGCTCTCGTAGAAAAACTGATCACGATAAACCAGCCCCTGGGTATAACAGCCCGGGTCATGTGGATAGCGGTTCACGATTTCATAACCGTCATAATCGCCTAAGGCTAAAAATGGCGCAGTGGCAGTTGGGGCATCCGCGCTGTCATCGAGACCAGCCTGGAATGAACAAGCGACGACCGCCAGGGCGAAGATCGTTACGACCAACAGAAGAATTGTCTGTTTTTTGCGTTTCATAGGTTAATTTTATCCGAATTCAGTCAGTCGATGATTCGGGTGATAAAATGAACCAAATCAGACTGGAGGAACCATGACAGACGTTCTCGAACGCTTCTTACGCTATGTAAAAATCGATACCCAATCAGCTTATCATTCCGAGACCTATCCCAGCACACTCAAACAACTCGACCTGCTAAGATTGCTCGAATTAGAGTTACATGAGCTTGGCTTACAGGATGTCCGGCTGGACGATTTCGGCTACGTTACTGCCACCTTGCCTGCCACAACCAACCAAAAAGCGCCGACAATTGGCTTCATTGCCCACGTTGACACCAGCCCTTCGGCTTCGGGTGAGGATGTCAAACCCCGAATGGTGGAAAACTATGACGGTAGTGAGATCACCCTCAATGCGGACTTAAATGTGATGCTCAGTCCGGTTGATTTCCCGAGTCTAAATCAACATGAAGGCAAGACCCTGGTCGTGACCGATGGCACTACGCTCTTGGGCGCGGACGATAAAGCCGGTGTTGCCGCTATTATGAGCGCCGTCGCCTACCTGGCTGCGCACCCAGAGATCCCCCACGGCAGGATCAAAGTTGGCTTCACACCCGACGAAGAAGTTGGTGCCGGAGTGGACCATTTTGATGTCGAAGCCTTCGGTGCCGATTTTGCCTATACCCTCGATGGTGGACCGGCAGGTGAATTTTCTTGCGAGACCTTCAATGCCGCCGGCGCCAGCCTGACTATTCACGGCAAGAGCGTTCATCCGGGCGACTCCAAATTCAAGCTCAAAAACGCCCTGCAGGTTGCAATTGATTTCCATAACCTGCTGCCGGTTTTCGACCGCCCTGAACACACCGAGAACCGTGAAGGCTTTTTTCACCTGGTATCGTTAAGCGGCGAAGCCGACCTGGCGGCGATGGAATACATCATCCGCGATCACAACCGCGATACATTTGAAGAGAAAAAGACACTTATGCTCCAGGCGGTTGATTTCATCAATTTCCGCTATGGTGCCGGGACGGTGGATCTCGACCTGAGAGACCAGTATTACAATATGTACGAGAAACTGGCTCTCCACCCTGAAATCCTGGACCTGGCGCGTGAAGCCTATCGCGCGGTTGGGCTGGAACCGGTGGAGGTGCCCACTCGCGGCGGCACCGACGGCAGCCGTTTGTCTTTTATGGGGTTGCCCACACCCAACATCTTCACAGGTGGTTATAACTATCACGGTCGTTTTGAATACCTGGTTGTTGAAGAACTCAAGCTTGCCAGGGATG
>JAAYZW010000074.1 GCA_012514645.1 Chloroflexota bacterium | reverse complement strand
GGTTTTTGGCTGCATCTGCATCAAATATCGGGTCATGCCGCCGCCTTCAAGCTGGAACAGCCCCGAGGTATGCCCTTCGCCAATAAAATCGTAAACCTTGGAATCGTCGATCGGAATGTTGCTCAAATTCAGTTTAATGCCGTGCCTTGCTTCAATGTATTCACAGGCTTTCGCCATGATGGTCAGCGTGGTCAGACCCAAAAAGTCGACTTTCAGCAGACCCAGTTTCTCAATCCCTGCCATGTCATACTGTGCCACCGACTTAATCGGCAGTTCGTCGTTTTGGTTGGTGGGTCGGTGCAGCGGCAGATATTCGGTTAACGGCTCGTCGCTGATGATCACGCCGGCAGCATGCGTGCCCACGTTTCGAATGCTGCCTTCCATGCGAGCGGCAACATCGATCAGCTTTTTGTATTGGTTGTTAACTTCGTAGAGCGCTTTTAGCTCAGGGGTAGTTTCAAGCGCTTTCACCAGCGGCACAGCCTTGCCCTGGATCGGACCCGGAACGGCTTTTGCCACCCGGTCAACCTCAACCAGGGCAATATTCATCACACGCCCAACATCGCGTACCGCCCCGCGAGCTGCCATCGTACCGAAGGTGATAATCTGAGCAACCTTATCGGCACCATATTTCTGGTTGCAATACTCCATCACTTCAGCACGGCGATCATCCTGAAAATCGAGATCTATGTCCGGCATCGTAATGCGGTCGGGGTTTAAGAAACGTTCAAAAAGCAAGTGATAGCTGAGAGGCTCGACCGAAGTGATATCAAGCGCGAAAGCGACCAGCGATCCATTTCCCGATCCACGCACGTTGTACCAGATATTTCTTTCGCGTGAAAAACGACATAGGTCCCATACGATCAGGAAGTACTCCGCGAAACCCATCTGGTTGATCACGCCCAGCTCATATTTCAGGCGCTCCTGAACTTCCTGTGACTCAGCCCGATCAGGAATGTTATCGAGCAGCCCTTGCTGACACAACCCCAACAGGTAAGATTCGGGCGTCTGTTCTGCAGGAACTTCGAACTTGGGCAGGTGGTAGCCGCTGCGTGACAGATCAACCTCGCACTGCTCGGCGATCCTGACCGTATTGAGCACGGCTTCTGGCACTTGCGAGAAAAGCGATTTCATCTCAGCGGGGCTGCGCATATAGTAGCTTACATCTGACATGCGCATTCGGTTGGTGTCTGTCAGCAGTTTGCCGGTTTGAATACAAAGTAAAATATCCTGCAGATCAGCATCCTCTTTGCGGGGGTAGTGCACGTCGTTGGTAGCAACCAGTGGTGTATCGGTCTTTTTTGCCAACTCCACCATCAAACGGTTTACCCGGTAGAGTTCAGGGATGTTGTGATCCTGCATTTCAAGGTAAAAATCACCGGGTGCGAAGGTATCCTTATACCAGCTTAGTATTTGCTCGGCTTTGGCTATGTCATTGTCAGCCAACGCGCGCGGAATCTCCCCCGCCAGGCAAGCAGACAGACCAATCAACCCTTCCGCATGATCAGCCAGGAAGGCTTTGTCGATGCGCGGGTGATAGTAGAAACCTTCCAGCTGTGAAACCGATGCGATTTTCAGCAGGTTTTTATAGCCAGTCATGTTCTTAGCCAACAAGAGCAGATGGTGGGCTTTTTTGTCTTTGATGGTGTCGCGATCTTGCATCGATCGCGGGGCAACATAGGCTTCCAAACCAATAATTGGTTTGATTCCTTCAGATTTTGCTGCGTGGAAAAAATCGAGCGTACCAAACATCGTACCGTGATCGGTCAGAGCCAGCGCGTTCATGCCCAGTTCTTTGGCATACCGAACCAGCTCTTTGGGGCTTGCCAACCCATCGAGGACGGAATATGAAGAATGGACATGCAGATGAACAAAAGACACGATTGGTTAAATTTCCTCTAAGACCCTGACCAAATCCAGCGATTAGGCGCTCTCGTTGGTGGTTTTAAAGTATAGCATACAGGTTGAAGAGTAACTCGAAATTTTAAGGTTGCCGGAAAGATTTAAGAGTCTCCTCTATGAAGATAAATGCAAATTTCAGTTCAACGAGGGTGGCCTCGTTGGGCTAAACGAACGGGTTGTGCTGGGAATAGACCGGGTGACCCTGAAAATCTCCCAGGCTCGCCGGGTCGCTTATGAGGGCTTCGTCCCTCTCGCGAATCATATTCTCTTCCGATATTTGACGATTTGCGCGGATGGCATCGCCCAAAAAACCGAACATGACCAGGGTGACCCCAGCCACCATAAAGGTGCCGCCAATCGAAACTGATTGGATAAAGCGCGAGCTACCATCCAGGAAGAGGTAATAAACCAGGAAGCGTCCCAATAATATTATGCCGGCAAGCAAGAGCACCATTCCGATTGAGAGGAAGGTGCGCAGAGGCTGGTAGAGCACATAAGAGCGGATGATCGCGCCGCCTTGTCGCCAGATAAAATTGAACATACCTTTGTGCAACCGCGACTCGCGGGTAGCAGGGTTGGTTTCGATGGGCACGTTCTCGATCTTCATGTTGCCTTTGCCTGCCTGGATCAGGGTTTCGAGCGTGTAGGAATATGGATTATAGACCTGCAGCCTCAGCGCGGCATAGCGTGAAAAGGCACGGAAACCGCTGACCGTATCGGGGCAGGTTGTCGCTGACACCCAGCGGATTACAGAACTTCCCAGGTACTCCATGGCACGCTTGAAGGGCGAGAAATGTTTGTTTTCGAGCGTCTGACGGTCACCGATTACCAGGTCTGCCCGGTTTTGCAGAATTGGCTCAATCAGTTTTCCAATTTCGCTGCCGGGATATTGATTGTCAGCATCGGTGTTTACGATGATGTCTGCGCCCAGTGCCAGGCAAAACTGGATGCCATCGATGAAAGCCTTGGAGAGACCACGGTTTTGGCGGTGCCTGAGGACAAAATCGGCGCCATGTTCAAGCGCGGTGCTGGCAGTGGAATCGGTGGAACCGTCGTCGATGACCACGACCAGGATTTCGTCCACACCTGGCAGCGTCTTAGGGAGCTCACCCAAAACAGTGGGCAGGCACTCAGCTTCGTTGAACGCGGGTATCTGGATCGCCAGTTTCATAATTAACAATTGTACGATAGTTTTATGATTCGTAGGACAAGTAACCCTGCCCCAACAACAAAAAGGAGTGCCCTCGGCCAGAAATGTATGGAGGAATGGGCAATATTGAGGTCAAGAAGACCGTCCAGCTTGGATTTTTATCTATTCCCAAAAAACGCTCTTGAGAAAATATGGTATTAATGAAACATGTATAAAAACCTGAAGTCCAAGTATCTGCTTTTTATCCTGGCGATAGCGGTTGCGGTCTCGCTTTTTAAGCCCGACCAGGTTAAGGCAGAGCCAAATTTAGCCCCGCACCAACAGGTTGCAGCTTACGAGTTGATCTCGGCGATGAACGTTTTGCGCATGTCTTACGGGCTACCCGCCTTGATAGAAAACGCCACCATCAACGCAGTCGCCCAGGCAACCGCCCAAACCATGGCGGACGGGCTGCTCTCGTGGCATATCGGCAACGTCAGCGGTCGCATCTCCGCAGCCGGCTATGGCGCCGGCAAGACAGTCTACGCCACCGAGAACTTCGCGGTTGCCTATGGCGGTACCATCGACCAGATTATGCTCATGTGGGCTGATTATGACCACATGCGCCCTGCTACTACACCTGCCTACTGCCATGTTGGTGCTGGTACGGCACAAGCCTCAAATGGCATGACATACTACATTCTCCAGGCTGCGTACATTTCTGGCGAAGCTTGCAGTTCCACCCCGCCCACCGGCGGTGGCTCGCCCGGGCAACCGCCAGCCGGCTATGGCATTGTCACTCCCGTCGAAAAGGTTGAACTCAACGAAGATGGAAACTATGTGCATGAGGTTAAACCCGGGCAGAGTCTCTGGTCCATTGCTGTTGCTTATGGCGTGACCATCAAAGAAATTCTCGCCTGGAACAACCTGCCCGAAAGTTATGTGCTCTGGCCAGGAGACAAACTGACCATCGCTGGTCCGGATTCGAGGTCAATGGTCACACCAACCCCGCGAGGAAATGTGGTTAAGGCGACTCCAGACGCCGAAGGGCGAATTGTGCACGAAGTACAACCCTATCAGTATCTTTCGACCATTGCCAGTGCATATGGCGTCACGGTAGATGAAATCCTGGCGCTTAATTTTCTAAAAATTGACTGGCCGCTCTCGATCGGGCAAAAACTGGTCGTTCGCGGTCCGGATTACACCCCCACTCCATCCCCGCTTCCCCTCACGCCCCTCCAGCAGCTAACCCCGGCGGCAGATGGCAAGTATTACCATAAGGTGATTGAAGGACAGGCACTGGAATGGATCGCGAATTATTATGGCGTGCCCCTGGCAGACCTGATGGCTTGGAATTACCTGACCGCTTCGAGCATCATCTATCCCGGAAACCTGCTCTTGCTGCAGGTGACCCCTCCCGCCACCAACACGCCCACCCCGGCACCTGCAACCGAGACGCCGCCGCCCACCCTGACATTCACCCCCAGCCCGTCACCGACATCAACCCAGGCACTCTCGCCCACCCCGACTATCACCGAAACCGCTTCGGTATTTAATCTTGCAGCAAGCCCTGATAGCTGGCTTTGGGTAGCGGCGATTGTGGCTGTTGGCGCTGCGGCTTATTTTGTGGTCACCGCCCGGAAGGCAAAGAAACATCCGATTGACTCCGAATAAAGAAAAAGCCACCAGCATATCTGAACTGCACCCCAAAAGTTGGACAATAAATCCAACCGAGGAGGTGCAGTTTTTATGACAAAATTCAATATAGAAGAAAAGCGAAAAGCAGTTGAAAGGGTCAATGAGGGGTTTAGCATAAGGCAG
>JAAYZW010000073.1 GCA_012514645.1 Chloroflexota bacterium | reverse complement strand
TGTCTAACAATTGGTAATCTTTCCAATCGGGGGAGGTGGTCAGGTTTATGGTGATGGGCTGGATCATAAGTTTTCATGATGCTTTCGTCAGGTATTTTTAAAGGTAAAAAATAACTATACCAGAAAAAGACGCCTTGCAACGCGAAAAAAGCAGAGAACCAGCAATTCTCAATGTAGAAAAAACCATGGTTTTTGCCATGATAAAGTACAAAACCAATAGTTTCATAAACTCAAGGGGAGGTCCCAATCGTGAGCACTTAAATACCGCTTAGGAGGTCTGACCGCCCCCGCTCAAGAACTGCGACAGGCATTGAAAATTCAAAATCATCCGTGATACCATCAAGGTGGTCTTTGCTGATTAAAAATTTCTACTTTGCTCAGGTTTTGAACCCACCGCTGCGGTTGATACGACTTCACATACATGAAATTTAAGAATAGCCAAATATAGAATTGTGTGCAGAGAACCGTTGCCATGCCATCCTCAAACCTCACCCAAGCGGCTTCCCCCCTGCGGAAACATTCACAGGGAGAGGGATCAAAAGGCAATCACGTTCAACGAAATGGCACGACAATGATGAATTCTCGCCCAAATTGTTATTCAGGCGGTAGAATTGGAAGGTATCTAAAGGAGAGATAATGGACTTTGACCAATACATTGATCGCCGACCGACTGAGAGCTTAAAATGGAAATGTTATCCGGAAGATGTGCTGCCACTCTGGGTGGCGGATACTGACTTCATGTGCCCTCCTGCCGTGATAGAAGCGTTACATAAGCGTGTAGACCACGGCATTTTTGGCTATGGTCTGCCGCCCGAGGGAATGGACCAGACAGTCATAGACCGGGTTGCACGTCTCTACGACTGGGAGGTCACGGCTGAGCAATTGCATTATGTCCCTGGCATCGTAACGGGTTTCACGCTGGTGTTACGAGCGCTATGCCAGCCAGGTGATGCTGTTATTTTTCAGACCCCGGCATACCCGCCTTTCATCGGTTCGCCAATGGCTTCCGGGCTGATCGGCATTCAAAACCCGATGTACCTCGATGACCAGGGCGTGTATAGGATCGATTTTGACCTGTTCGAAAAGCAGATTATCGATCATAAGGTCAAAGTTTATATTTTGTGCAATCCCCAAAACCCGACTGGCAGAGTCTTCAACCAATCAGAACTGGAGAGACTGGCAGAAATTTGCCTGCGGTATGGTGTGGTTATTTGTTCTGATGAAATCCACTGCGATATTATCTATGATAACAAGAAGCATATCCCAATCGCTTCGCTCGACCAGGAAATCTCAAAGATCACTGCAACTTTCCTGGCGCCCAGCAAGACCTACAATATCGCCGGGCTGCATGCCTCGGTGTCGATAATCCAGGGCGATGAATTGCGCAAGGCATGCGAGCAATATGCGACGTTTCTGATCGGGAGTCCGGGAGTATTGGCAATGGTGGCAGCCAAAGCGGCTTACGAACACGGCGGTGAATGGTTGAAACAGCAAAACGCATATCTTCAACAAAACCGCGATATGTTAGGAGAATCGATTGAGCGGGGTGAGCTGCCTGGCGTGAAATGGAGTAAACCTGAAGCAACATTTTTGGGCTGGCTCGACTGTCGTGAACTGCCTATCGAAGGCAGCCATCAGGAGTATTTCTTCAACACCGCCAAAATCTGCCTGAACGACGGCTGCACTTTTGGCGATGTTGGCAAGGGTTTTTTGCGTCTGAATTTTGGCTGCACGCGCGATGTTTTATCGCAAGGGATTGAATTAATGGCTGGCGCAATTAAGATGTTGTCCTGAAACAGGTGGAATGAATTAAAAAAGCCAGCCCGCCGGGCTGGCTTTTGAGTTAATTACTTAACCCCTAATCTTCGATGATTACCACGCTGGTGGCTTGTTTGCCGCGAGGGCTGTCCTCAATGCTAAATTCAACATGTTGGCCTTCTTTCAAGCGTTTATAGCCTTCCATCTGGATAGCGGAGAAGTGCACGAAGACATCATCGCCATCTTCCTGACCTATAAAACCGAAACCTTTTGGAGCGCTGAACCATTTGATGGTTCCAATACATCTTTCTGACATTGCAATACTCAACTTTCTGTTTAACTAATACTTACCTCAAATCAAGGCGATTTAATGTAACACCGCGGGGTGATTCCGTCAAGGGAGCAATTATGACTTAATTGTTCATAATATTGTTAATTTTGAATTTCTCCGTTCAGGTCATACAAAAAACTGGTTATGTGTGGAATTTACGTCACTACCCAAAGCGAAAGGTATAATTAGGTCACAAACAGGACGATTATGACAGACTTAAGCGGACTTCGAAACGACCCACAATATCTGAGCACTCAGCAATATAAAGATTCAGGGAATTTGTCTTCCCGGATTCTGATTCACCAAAAATTCAGTACTGCTGAACAGTCCTGGTATGACTTTACCAACGAATTGATGGCGTTAAAACCCGATATGCGGATATTGGAAGTTGGCTGCGGTCCGGCAACTCTCTGGCGCATGGTCCTGAATAGCCTTCACGAGAGCAATCGAATTGTGTTAAGTGACTTTTCTTTGGGGATGATCACTGAAGCCGCACGGACGCTCTCAAAAGATAAGCGTTTTGGCTTTGTCACCATGGATACCATGGATATCGCTTTTCCGTCTGAAAGCTTTGATTTGGTGATCGCCAACCACATGCTCTATCACGTTCCTTCGGTCCTACAGGTGCTTGATCAGGTTGCTGGACTGCTGAAACCCGGTGGCAAATTTATGGCTGCCACAAACGGGGCTGAACACATGATAGACCTGGATATTCTTTTAGAGAAGTTTTCGAAAAAACTGGATCAAGAACATGCCATGTCCAGCGGTTTCAACCTGCTCAATGGCGAAAAACAACTGCGGGAATATTTCGCGGATATAGAACTGCATCTATATTCCAGCGATCTGTGGGTAACGAACGCGAAAATGCTGACGGAGTATGCCTATTCGACCCCACTGGTGAAAGAAAATTTGGGCACAGAAGGTAAAACGGAGATGTCGGCTTTTTTCCAGCGGCGTATCGACCATTATGGAGGCATCCAGATACGCAAACAAACCGGAGTTTTTCTTGCCAGGGACCCGCTCTGATAGTTATCTTATAAAGAAAACAACAATCGTCACAACTGAAATCACCATACAATAAATCGCAAAGCCATAGAGGCTGTTGTTTTTGACGTAACCCAAAAGCCAGCGAATTGAGAGATAGCCGATTACTCCGGCGATTACAAAACCCAGGAGCAAAACTGGCAGGAATTCGAGGAAAAATGGTGCGTTTACCAGGTCGATCACCGAGAGTAAGCCAGCTGCCAGCATGATCGGGATGGAAAGCAGGAAAGAGAAGCGGGCGGCAGCTTCACGGGTGTAACCCTTGAAGAGCCCGCCAGACATGGTGGCACCCGAGCGTGAAACGCCCGGGAAGATTGCCAGCGCCTGAAAAAAACCAACCATGAGGGAGTCTTGCCAGGTGAGTGCTTCAAGCTGTCGCTCTTTTTTACTCAAAAATTCCGCCGTGGTTAACAGGATCGCTGTCACCAGCAGCAAAACCGCGGTGATCAACGGGCTGTTAAAAACTGCCTCGACCCGATCTTTGAGCAGCAAGCCTGCCAGACCGGCAGGGATCGTCCCTAACACGATGAACCAACCCAGGCGGCTGTCTGACGTTTTGAAGGGAGTTTTCTCTTTGATGCCGGCGAATACCGCTTTGAAGATTGCTGCCAGGTCGCCCCAAAAATATATGATCACCGCCACCATGGTGCCCAATTGCACCAAAACGTCGAAGACGAAAGCTTTGGCAGGGTCGAGCGTCCAGTTGAACAGGTATGGGACGATCACCAGGTGAGCGGAGGAGGAGATCGGTAAAAATTCGGTTAAGCCCTGGACGATGCCTAAGATGATTGCTTGGATAAAAATCATAGTTGCCTTTTCGGAGTACGGGGGAGGTTTAATCTTGCGATGGCTTCGTCGGCAAAGGCTTCCAGGCGTCCCTCAATGATCGCCTGGCGCAGGTCGCGTGCCAATTGCAGAAGCGTATGCAGGTTGTGAATTGAAAGCAGCGTAGCTGCCAGCATTTCCCTGGCCACGACCAGGTGGCGCAGGTAGGCGCGCGTGAAAGTGCGGCAGGTATAGCAGCTGCAAGTTTCGTCGATTGGTCGGAGGTCTTCAGCGAAGGTCCGGTTCATCAGGTTGAGGCGGCCAAACATGGTCATGGCGCTGTTGTGGCGCGCCAGTCGGGTGGGCAGCACGCAGTCGAAAATGTCAATTCCGCGTAAAACGCCTTCGATTAAATCTTCCGGTGTGCCCACGCCCATCAGATAGCGCGGTTTTTCGGGGGGTAAAACGCTGTTGCAGACTTCAACAGTGTGGTACATCTCGGCTTTGGTTTCGCCGACCGAGAGCCCGCCGATGGCGTGACCGGGAAAGCCCATTGCGCTGATGGTACGGGCAGATTGCTCGCGCAGGTCGTCAAAAATGCCGCCCTGCACGA
>JAAYZW010000072.1 GCA_012514645.1 Chloroflexota bacterium | reverse complement strand
TCGGTCATGCGCTCGATAGAGATTCTCACTGATCCCGAGCTGCTCAACTTCGGCGCACGACGCATCACGATCAGTACTGTCGGCATCATCCCAAAACTGAAAGCGTTTACCGCCTTGAATTCACAGGCAAATCTGGCTGTCAGCCTGCACGCCGCCGACAATGAACTGCGCTCTCAGCTGGTGCCAGCCAACAACCTGCATCCGCTCAAGCCACTGATCGCGGCTTGCCGTGACTATGTGGATGCAACCCACCGCCGTATCACCTTCGAATACGCCCTGATTGATGGCGTCAACGATAGTGACAACCAGGCAAAGCAGCTGATTAACCTGATTAAAGGCATGCTCTGCCATGTCAACCTGATCGCGCTCAACCCATCCAAAGAGTATGCAATGCCCGGTTCAAGCCGTGAGCGCGTCGATGCCTTCGCGAAGGTGCTGGGCGACTACGGCATACCGAACTCAATCCGATTGCGCCGCGGTATCGACATCAGCGCAGGCTGTGGGCAGCTGGCGCAATCTCAACAGAGTGAATGATATAATCCGACCTATGGCCAACTTGTTTAAAAAATGGCGTGACAGCCTGCAAAAAACCCGCGAAACCACCTTTGGCAAAATTGCCACGCTGTTCGGTGCCTCCGAAATCGATGACGAAACCTTCGACAATCTGGAAGAACTGCTCATTCAGGCTGATGTTGGTGTCAAAACCACGCTCGATCTGATCGACACTGCCATCGAAAGAACTGATGACCTCGGGCTGACCAAAACCTTGCAGCTGGAAGCGCTGCTCAAAGAAGAGCTTTCCAACCTCTTGTTTGAAGCCGAAGAACCGGACTTTTCGCAAAAACCAACCGTAATCATGGTTGCTGGCGTCAATGGCTCGGGCAAGACCACCTCGATCGGTAAACTGGCTGCCAGGTACAAAAATATGGGCAAATCCGTCCTGCTCGTCGGCGCGGACACCTACCGCGCTGCGGCTGCTGACCAGCTGGAAATCTGGGCTGAACGGGTTGGCGTGCCCATTATCACCGGTCAGCAAAACAGCGACCCTGGCGCCGTGACCTTCGATGGTATCCGTGCAGCGATAGCCCATGATATCGACGTCGTCCTGATCGATACCGCCGGGCGTTTGCACACGCGCTATAACCTGATGGAAGAGATAAAAAAGGTCTATCGTGTTGCCGACAAAGCCCTGCCCGGCGCGCCTCATTATTCCTGGATCGTGATCGACACCACAACCGGGCAAAACGCACTCAATCAGGCTGAGGCTTTTGGCAAGGCTGTCAACCTGAACGGCGCAATTTTGGCAAAACTGGACACCTCTGCCAAGGGCGGCATGGTTTTTGCCATCAAAGATCAGCTCGGGCTGCCAGTTATTTATGCCGGCTTGGGTGAAAAAATCGAAGACCTGGAGCTGTTTGACAAACAATCCTTCATCGACAGCATTTTTACGAAGAACGAAGGTAATTAACATGGCTGAACTAACCGACCGCATCAATGCATTGGAAGAACAATTCAACTCCCTCCTGGAGCATCTTTGACTTAGCCAAAAAATCAGAAGAATTATCAAAACTGCAGAAACAGAGTGAAGTCCCAGGCTTTTGGGATGACCCTACAAAAGCCCAGTCAGTGATGAAACGCATCGCCTACCTGGATGACACGATTGTTGAATGGTCTAAACTGCAAACCCAGGTGGAAGGTCTTTCTGCGCTCTGGGAGCTCGATGACGGCAGTTTGACCGAAGAAATTGTCCAGCAGGTGGATGAGCTGGAAGACCTGGTTGCAAAAAAGGAGATCTCCCTGTTGCTGTCTGGTCAATATGATCGCGGAAACGCAATTTTGGCGATCCACGCGGGTGCAGGTGGCACCGATTCGCAGGATTGGGCCGGTATCCTCGAGCGTATGTACCTGCGTTGGGCAGAAAACAAAGGCTATAAAGCCGAAATTCTCGACCGCACCTCCGGTGAAGAAGCTGGCATCAAATCGGTCACAATATCGGTCACCGGCAACATCGCTTATGGCTATCTGAAAGCTGAAAAAGGCGTTCATCGGCTCGTACGGCTATCTCCGTTCGATGCAGCCCATCGCCGGCACACTTCCTTCGCGCTGGTTGAGGTTCTACCCGAGATTGAGGGCAATGATGAGATTGTCATCCGCCCAGAGGATATCGAAATTGAAGTATACAAATCTTCCGGTGCTGGCGGACAGAATGTTCAGAAAAATATGACCGCGGTGCGTATCATCCATCTTGCCACCGGGCTGGTTGTGACCTGTCAGAATGAGCGTTCCCAGACCCAAAACCGCGAATCTGCCCTAAAAGTTTTGCGCGCAAGACTGTTTGAACTGCAGCAACAGGAACACGCTGAACAAATTTCAGACTTGAAGGGTGAATTTAAGAAGGTGGAGTGGGGCAGCCAGATCCGATCATATGTCTTGCATCCCTACCAAATGGTAAAGGACCACCGCACGGAATATGAAACTGGCAATACACAAGCGGTTTTGGATGGCAATTTGGATGGCTTTATCGAAGCCTATTTGCGGATGAAATAGTTCTTTTCGTGGTTGTCATTATCTTTTTGGACAGAGATTGATAACACAAGCAGTCATTTTATAATGGATTATGCTTGTGTTTTCAATTCATCGGTTGTAACGTGAAACCAGCCCGACATTAGGGAAATTAATTCCGGTGATATACATCAACTGGACAAGTCTTAGTCCCGCCCTTTATTAAGAAATCTTTGCTCGAAACAATACTTTGGAACGCCTGGTATGTGTTCGTAAACGCTATGTCGTCAATCCAACAATTCTGCCAATTCAAACAAATCTTCGTCCAGGTTTTTGACCTTGCCAATAATCCCTTCGTAAGGCGTGGCAGTGACCTTGTTCTTGTTCAATCCAATTAAGACACCATACTCTTCTCGCAGGATCGCCTGCACCGCGCCATTACCCAGTTTAGAAGCCAGGATACGGTCCGACGCACCAGGCTCACCCCCGCGCTGCACATGCCCGAGAATCGTGGAACGCACGCTGAAACCCAGCCGCTCACGATGTGCGACAAAAAATTCTGTCAGTTTTGCGGCGTTATAGTCAGCACCTTCCGCAGCCACAACCAGGGCATGGTTTTTTCCGTGCTCATAAGCGATGCGTACCGCATCAGCAATTTGTTCGGGATCAGTTTTGCGCTCTGGCACCGTAATTGCCTCAGCACCACCAGCCACGCCAGCCGCCAACGCCAGGTAGCCGCATTTGCGACCCATCACTTCAATAATGAACGCACGCTGATGCGAAGACGCGGTCACCTTCAGCCGGTCAATCGCCTCCAGGGCAATGTTCAGGGCGGTGTCAACCCCAATCGTGATCTCAGACCCTACCAGGTCGTTGTCGATCGTCGAAGCAACACCCACAACCGGAAACCCCATCTTGAATAATTCATTAGCGCCGGCTTGTGAGCCATTGCCGCCAATCACGACCAGCGCGTCGATTCCACGTCGATTTAAATTTCGGATTGCCTCAGAGCGACCGTCTACCGTCATGAATTCTTCACTGCGCGCGCTGCCTAATATTGTTCCACCCCTTTGTAAGATCCCGCCAACATCTCGTGTGCTCATGCGCTCGAACTGCCCGTTTATCAAACCATGGTAACCATTACGGACGCCGAAGACATGGCATTCATAAGCAATACCTGTGCGTACCACAGCCCGAATCGCCGCATTCATTCCAGGAGCATCCCCGCCACTTGTCAAGACCGCAATACTTTTTTCCATGATTTCTCCTCGTCAGCTTTTGGTTGTAGCTATTATAATTCAGCAAATGCTGTTGGAGGTATGCAATGAAAAGAGATATCCTGGTTGCTTTATATAGTGAAGACCCCTACGTACTCGACTGGATGTCGCTTTTGATAGTGCGTGACTGGCGCACACGAGTAATAGGAGAAGCCTCCACACCGTCTGAATTGACAGACATTCTCACCCAGGAACACTTTCATGGGGATGTGATTGTGATCGATCTCGATAATATTAGCGATCTCAGAAAAGCTGGGAAAGAAATCAACTATGCGACAACACCTCTGAAGGCAATCGGGCTTTGTCGTAAGCAGCGGCTTGAGTTTTTCAAGCAAATACCCGAATTTTCGATCGCCGGTTTACTCTATAAGGATGAGATTGAAACCTCGCTTGGCTGGGCGATTACATTTGCGGCAGAAGGAAAACCGGTCTACACGCCAAAAGGGATCGATGACACCTGGAATGCGCACTTCTACGTCCCCACTGAATACCTGGTTTTACGGTCGCGGAGTTATCCTGGGTTGACGGTAAGGCAAAGCGAGATAGCAAGGCTCGCGATCATTTTTTCGATCGGTCGCCGCGATATGGCTGATGAATTGAAAATTTCGGATCAATGGAGTTATGGCGTGGTAAGCGAGCTTTATGATCATCTCGGCTTGAGCGAAATTTTTGATGAAAGCCAGGATTTTAACAGCATTCTTGAAAGCGACCCGGTCATCAAAGCTCATATCGATGAAATTCTTGAAGATCTTGGCACCAGCAAAAAAGCCCGCGACCTCGAAACCCTCGCGTTTCACCTGTTAACCATGCCGGTGATTGAATAAGCAATTATTATGTCATCGTGAAGATAAACCCTTCATCCCAATCGCAGCCAAAATGCTAAGTCATTAAAACACAAAAACATTGTGGCTACGCGCATTGTGGCGTTATTGTCGGCATTAATATCGCGCGGGCAGGGGCGGCTTCGCGGGATTCCAGTTTTAAAGGCAGGCAGATTAGTTGATACTCTCCAGCCTCGACTTGCCGTAAATCCAGCGTTTCCAGGATAACTGCGCCGTTTGACAACAATATTTTGTGCGTACCAACTGGATCTTCATATGGCGCAATTGACAGATAATCTATCCCGACCAGTCTGCAGCCATGATCAACCAACCATTTTGCTCCATCTTTTCCCAGGGCAACATAATTTTGATTAAACGAGGCGGAGTTGCCCGCCCAAAGCCGGCTATTAGCAGTCTTGAATAATATCCTGCTGACTGTTTTTAATTCAAGCTTTTCCAAAAATTCTGCACTTATCTCTGAAATGTCTTCCAGGACGTCCACAACGGTCGCCGGTCCAATCAACCGCGCTAAATCAAGACTATCAAGGTTTGCAGCGCCTTCAATAAAATGCAAGGGCATGTCGATATGCGTTCCAACATGCGTGCCAATTTGAATGGAACTGACATTGGACTCGGCTCCATCTTCAAGCCGGCTTTCCCAGCCAATTTCAACCGGTGCGTCGCCTGGCCAGACCAGCATTCCATTTTTGATTCCAACAGTGATGTCAATTATTTCCATCTTTCCACCTGATAATGTTGCATTTGATAGTTTTCGCGAGCAATTTTGCTTACAATATTGTAACGGAGATAATAAGTCTATGAATAAAGTATACATCGCAGGGGTCGGGCAAACGCCTGTCTCTGAAAGCTGGGATAAGTCTCTTAAGGAATTAGCTGGTGATGCCGGCTTGATGGCAATCGACGATGCTGGTATCGGTTACCCTGATGCCCTTTTCGTCGGCAATATGATGGCGATTACCGCTAACCGCCAGGCTCAACTTGCCACCCTGATGGCAGACTGGCTCGGTTTTCACCAAAAACCCGCCATCTCGATCGAAACCGCCTGCAGCTCCGGCGCGGCTGCTTTCCGCATGGCGCTCATGTCAATCGCCAGCGGCGAGCTGGAAAGCGCCCTGGTGATTGGAGCTGAAAAGATGACCGACTCGCCAGGCAACGAGATCACCGCCAGCCTTGCCACCGCTGCCGACGCCGAGCTTGAAGCTGACTTTGGGCTCTCGTTCGTCGGTCTCAACGCCCTGCTCATGCGCCGCTATATGTATGAATACGGTTGGGAGCACGCCAATTTCGCCAACTTTTCCATCAATGCTCATGCCAATGCCGCCCATAATCCTTACGCGCGCTTCCAACAGCCAATAACACCAGAGTCTTTCAAACATTCACCGATGATCTCAGATCCAATCAACCTGATGGACGCTTCGCCGGTATCCGACGGCGCTGCAGCGATCGTCTTATCTGCCCGCCCAATCCAGAACGGACGAAAGATTGTCTCGGTGATCGCCTCCTCCGCGATGACGGATACACTTTCCCTCCAAAATCGAAAAGTCGGCACCAAATTGACTGCAGCCGAAACCTCCGCCAAAGCCGCCTACGCCCAGGCAGGACTTTCTCCAGTTGATATGGGCTTATTTGAATATCACGATGCCTTTTCTATTATGGCAGCGCTCTCGCTTGAAGCCGCCGGCTTTGCGGACCCCGGGCAGGGTCCTCAACTCGCCATCGATGGAAAAATTAAATTCGACAGCGATATCCCGGTAGCTACCATGGGCGGTCTCAAAGCACGTGGGCACCCGGTTGGCGCCACCGGCATCTATCAATTGGTGGAAGCTACACTCCAGTTGCAGCAACGCGCAGGCGCAACCCAGGTGCGCCGCCCAAAATATGCCCTAACCCAGAATATCGGTGGCTCTGGCTCGAACATAATTACCCATATCCTCCAGGCTGAGTGATACAATTTACCTGCATTACAAGCAATTAACTACCTGACCAAAAAGAGAGGGTCCGATGAAGGAATTCCACGTTACCAGGGCGGCACGCGATAAGTACCAGTTTGATGAGGTTTTATTTTCCAAGAATGGCAATGTTATCTTCGCCAATTTTCACGCTTCCCGTGAATTTGCCCACAAAATTAATCAATTTCGCGATGAATCCGCTGGATTTGACACCCTCGCTTCCCCTGCCGATCTAAACGCGCTTGGATTGATGGATGAAATCTTCCACCGGGTGATGGATGAGTATTATCAGACCCACGGTCGCGCTATCCAAGCCGCCCTCGCGCGCCACCTGATTAACCTGCTCGGGCGCGATAAGGCGATCGATACTCTGATCAAATTTAACCAACAATTCCCTCCAGCTGCAGTTTACAACGGCGAGCAAACCGTCCAGGAATACCTGAAAGAATCTGAGAACGGCACCAACAATTATGATGTGACTGTGGAAGAATTGTTGATGACCTGGCTTGTGAATGTCAATCCCGCCGCGGTCCGATATCGCGAAATTTTCGATGACCGACCACTTTACTCAACCAGTCAATATGCCCCTCTGATTGATGGCATCCAACTATTTTTTAAGACCCAGCCAACGTTCGGACCCGAAGACCAGGACCTTGTGACCATGCTGCGCACACCCGCTTTGCGTTCGCCCGATTCTCTCACCGGTCAGCTCGCGTTTATTCGCGAAAACTGGGGGCAATACCTCGGTGGTTTTTTGCTGAGACTCCTCGGCAGCCTGGACTTGTTCACCGAAGAATCCAGGGCTCGCTCGATGCTCTTTGCTGCTGGTCCGGATTTCTCTGCCGGTGAAACCCTGGTCCCCAACTTTGTGAACGATCCCTGGGGAGACAAACTGAGCGAAGAAGAAAACTTCAGCCAGGACAGCGACTGGATGCCAAAAGTGGTTATGATAGCAAAGAATGCCTTTGTCTGGCTTAACCAGCTGTCACGTGAATACCAGAGACCGATCGACCGGCTCGACCAGGTGCCCGACGAAACACTGGACCAGTTGGCTCAATGGGGCTTTACTGGTCTCTGGCTCATTGGTCTCTGGGAGCGCGGTGAAGCCTCCCGAGAAATTAAGCAAATGACGGGCAACCCCGACGCGGTCGCGTCAGCTTATTCATTAGCCCGCTACAAGATCGCCGATCGCTTGGGCGGTGATGAGGCTTACTTTAACCTCTCGCAGCGCTGCGGCACGCGCGGTATCCGCCTTGCCAGTGATATGGTCCCAAACCACATGGCAATCGATTCTGATTGGGTTTTCGAGCATCCTGATTGGTTCATCCACACCGATGAGCCTCCCTTCCCGGCTTATCAATTCAACAGTCCCGATCTCTCCAAACGACCGGATGTAAGCATCCACCTGGAAGATCATTACTACTCCCGAACAGATGCCGCTGTGGTTTTTAAACATTACAACCATAACAGCGGAAAGACACGCTACATCTACCATGGCAATGACGGCACCAGTATGCCCTGGAACGATACCGCCCAGCTCAACTACTTGGACCCTGAAGTGCGCGAATCGGTGATTCAAACCATTTTATCGGTCGCTCGCATGTTCCCGATTATCCGCTTTGATGCTGCCATGACCCTGACCAAGAAACACTACCAGCGTCTGTGGTTCCCCCAGCCTGGCAGCGGCGGCGATATCCCCTCGCGTGCTGAATATGCCATGACCAAAGAAGCCTTCGACCAGGTTATGCCAGAAGAATTCTGGCGCGAAGTAGTCGACCGTGTCGCCGAAGAGGTGCCCGATACGCTCTTGTTGGCAGAGGCATTCTGGCTGATGGAGGGTTATTTTGTGCGCACCCTCGGCATGCACCGTGTCTACAACAGCGCCTTCATGAACATGCTGCGCAATGAGGAGAACGAAAAATACCGCCAGCTCATTAAAAACACGCTGGTATACGACCCCCAGATCCTCAAACGCTATGTCAATTTTATGAACAACCCGGACGAAAAGACAGCAGTCGAACAATTTGGCAAAGGGGATAAATACTTCGGAGTCTGCACTTTGCTTGCCACCATGCCCGGTTTACCCATGTTTGGTCACGGTCAGGTGGAAGGTTATGCAGAAAAGTATGGCATGGAATACTACCGCCCATACCTCGATGAAACCCCCGACCACGGGCTGGTAGACCACCATGCCAGGGTCATTTTCCCGATCCTGCACCGCCGGCGTTTGTTCGCGGAAGTCGACAATTTCAGGCTTTATGACTTCCACTCGCAAGGTGGCGACGTTGATGAAAACGTTTTTGCCTATAGCAATCTGAGCAATGGGCAGGCAGCCCTGGTGGTTTATAACAACCGTTATGGTGATACTTCGGGCTGGATCAAAACCTCCGTTCCCTACCTGGTTAAAGAAGGTGGTGAGGGGCACCTGCTGGAGAGCAATCTCGCAGACGCGCTGCAGCTTCAGGGCAGTAACGATGAATTTGTGCTCTACCGCGATGTAATTTCCCATTTGTGGTTCCTTCGCCCTCTCGGAGAAGTTCGCGAGCGCGGTATGCACTTTGACCTGGGAGCTTACAATCACATGGTCCTGGCTGACTTCAGAATTGTCAGTGGTCCAGAATATTCCAATCTCTACACTACACTCAACGGAGCAGGAACTGCTGATCTGCCATTTGCCCTGGAAGAGATCAGTTTCTCACCGCTTTTACAACCGCTGCGTGCAGTAATTAATCCCGGCAACCTCAAGTCCTTGATTGAGTTGACCTCAACAGAGCACCAGCCGGAAACTGCTTCACCCGTACTCGAAGAGACGCTGGGCTGCCTTAAGGAAGCGGCAATGTCGCAACCCGATACCTACGAGCTTGAACAGGCACACACTCGTGCGAAAGAAATGCTCCTCACCCTGGCAGAGACAGATCGTTTGGAAGGTCAATTTGGGCTCTCATCCATGGTGACTACACGCAAATGCTACGATATCTTCAGAGATAAGCTCAACTCCGACCAACATCATCAATATGTGCTCACCATTTGGGCATTGATGAGCAATCTGGTCGCTCCCGGCAACCAACAGCCTTGGCAGAAGAAAAATCACGAGATTGCGATAAGCAAACCTGTCGTCAATCTGATTACCCGAGCGCTTGGTGGGCTTGGCTTCAGCGAATATGAAAGTTGGAAGAATGTGCAGCTAATCCAGATGCTGATCTCTAATCCCGACCTGCCCTCCGCAGAGCTAACTGCCAGTTCATTGGTTCAGAGTTGGACAGAAACCCAGGCGATTTCAGACTATTTGGAAATCAATCAATACAATGGCGTTCGTTGGTTCAATAAAGAGCGTTTTGGAGATTTCCTCTGGTACCAGCGTGCTGCCCGATTGCTTACGTTTTCCGTTGACTACAATGAAGAACCCCTCTATGTTTTGGAAGAGCTCTTAAATTTGGAGAAACGTTTTGACCAAATCAGTACCGCTCAAGAGGCTTCTGAATATCAGGTTGATAAGCTGATCGAACTGCTCAATTAGAATTCGTCACCTTGATCAATTGAAACGAAGTGCCATTAAATGGAAATTTAACCTTCGTTTTCCGCTCTCATCAGCGTCTGGGTAAAGACCGTGTCCGCTCTTAGACCAGTCCTGTTATCGCGCACATCTGCCAGCGTGCTGATCGTGTTCTGATCAATACCAACACCTGTTGCCTGCTGTGTCAGCCAGGCAGCCATACCGGCATAGGCGATATTATTCTGCGGTTCGATGCGGTGGAATTCCTGATGGAACCAACCGCATGAAGAGAACATGCATTGGCGCTTGATCTGCGCTCGCATCAACGTGTCAATACTCGCTAGGTCCTGCGCACTGACATTCCTGCCACCTGCTTCTTCAACCAGCCCACCAAGCGTCTTTTGCCCATTAATAACCCGTATATATTCGTTTCGGAAGCGCCACGGGTCGTCCATAAAACCAGACAGAAAGCCTGCATAAGTCTTATCCAGCCAGTCAGCAATTTGATGCAGCGATCGGAATAAGGGCTCTTTCCAATACGCTCCGGGGGTGCAGCAGCATTCCCGTTTCCAGCGATCGACACCATGAAAACAAGACCAGCTCGACGGTGAAACCAGCCTCGCTTTAGACTCAACTTTGTTTTCTGTCAGCCATTTGGACGGATAGGTCCAGTTGATATCAGCGGAATCGCTGTTCATAAGATAAGTTAAAAATAAATCGCGGAAAGGCTGGTGATGTCCATAAAGCTCACCGTCACTTGCGATCAAATTCAGCTCACTTTGACGGTATGAGAGCTTTTCTCGCACACGGTAAAGGAACTCATCTCCATTTCGGGTGCTTTCAGGAATAAAACTGACCATCGTGCTTAGCTCGCGATCATAAGGGAAGACCACAATTGGCTCACGCCCACCGGGCAGATCGATCAGATACGGACCCGGGCGACCATCAAGCGAATCGACTTGCCAGGGTGCCAGGATGGTGAATTTAAGCCCCGCGTCTGATAATACACACAGCGTTTCCAGATCTGCGCCCGTCTCTGGCAGCCAAATTCCTTCCGGTTTGTGCCCAAAGCGGTATTCGAAATCTGACAACCCCCAATGCACCTGCGTTACTTTATCTTCACGGGTCGCCAGGGGCAGGATCGTGTGGTGGCAGGTTTGTGCCATGCCATTGCCAACGCCAAAGGCGTCAAAATTCGCTCGCTCCTGGTCGACGATCATTTGCGCAATTTCGGGTTTGTAGCCCCACATCCATTTAAACAGTGTCGGTCCGATGTTAAAACTGATTTTTCCGAAGTTACCTGCCAAAGCATTTGGTTCGTAACATTCAGCCAAAATTTTTTCGTTCCAATTGTTGAACGGTTCTGCGCCAGTTTCTGCGGGAATATAGTTTGAAATAGGGTCTTCTCGAGGAGGTTGATAAAAGTGTCCGTGGATACAGAGGTTCATGAATTCAGGGTGTTATCCTTTCAGATAAGATAATTTCGTTTTCATTCTGGCTGGGTTGATCTCGAAAAGCCGCGCCATACTATCCAAAGAGGTGGTGCGGTTCTCTGCCAGGTAATCCATCCAGTATACATTGATTGCTGGATTTTTCATGTTGCTTTCAATCAATTGGCTAAAAAAACTATATTGTACCGGCGAGATATTAAGAAACCTGGGCGTTTTGCTCATTCCATCAGCCACTTGCTGGGCGATGTCACGAAACGAAAGATGTTCCGGACCGCCCACCTCGAGCGTTTGGTTGACCGTCGCCGGCATGTCCATTGACCAGACCATCGCCGTCACGAAGTCGTCAATCCATAAAGGCTGAAGCAAAACCGTGCCCTCACCGGGTAAAAAGAAAAACCCCATGAACTTTCTGATCAAACGAGCGATCGATTCTGTGAAATGGTCGCCATCACCAAAAAGCCAGCTGCTTCGAAAGATCGTATACGGCAGCCCCGAATTGCGCACCACTTCCTCCCCGAGTCCTTTCGCTTTCATCAGCCCGTAAGCAGAATTTCGATCTGCGCCCAAATGACTCATATAATAAAAACGGTTGACCCCCGCAGCTTTGGCAATATCAGTGAAGGCTTCCAGGTTGTTTACCTCAAAGCGGCGGAGATCAGCATTCGATCCTTCCTGCTCCACCCCTGCCAGGTGAAACACAATGTCTACGTTACTGAGCGCAGCACGCAGGCTGCCCTTGTCTCCCAGTGAGCTCAAAACAACATTAAAATTCTTGCCTTTAGGTAATTGGCTGCCAGGCAACCCCGGGGACATTAAAAGTCGAAAGTCTACGGAATTTTCTTCCAGTTTTTCAACCAGCTTCTTGCCGATAAAGCCTGTGCTGCCGGTAACCAATATCATGCTGGCAATTATAGCAGAAAAGCAATTTGGCATACTACTTGCACTTCTTTATGAAGTAAGAAAGGCGGATACTTGGAGATATGGAAAAGAAAATTGGATTTCACTATTTTCAGGACTTAAACCATTACCAGAGCAGAGACCTGGCGTTATGGCAACCTGAACTGGAGTCGCTTCAAGCAGGATGGTTGGTACTTAAAGCCAGCCCTGCCTACGCCATCCCTGAAGAATTTATCACCGGCATGCTCGATTCCGGCGTTCAACCAATCATCCATTTTGATTTCGCCGTCAATTCGGACATCCGCGCTGAGGATGTGCGTATTCTGCTCAGCTCTTACGCCAAATGGGGCGTCAAATATGTGGTTTTCTTCAACCGTCCTAACATGAAGTCAAGCTGGCTGCACGACACCTGGTCGCAGGGCGACCTGGTTGAGCGTTTCCTTGACCGTTACCTGCCCTTCGTTCGCGCTGCTGAACAGCATGGTCTGGTGCCAATTTTCCCACCGCTTCAACCCGGCGGCGATTATTGGGATCTGTCTTTCCTCAAAAAAGTGCTTAACCTGGTAAAACAACGCCGCTCCCTGGATTTCGTCTCCAATCTGCACATCGCGGTCAGCTCCCAGACTTTTGATCACCCGCTCAGCTGGGGTGCCGGTGGAAAACGGAATTGGAAAGTTCCGCGCCCCTATTCAAAGAGCGAACTTGGTGAGGAAGACCATATCGGCTTCAATACGTGGCAATGGTATTCTGACCTGGTTAACAGTATTCTGGGCATCGATCCCAAGATGTTCCTTTTTTATTTTGGCAGTTCCGACATTAACAAGAGCGTCCTTGACCCTGCGGTTAGCTTTGAGCAGCTGATCGATTTTGCGATGAGTCCTTCAGAGGAAGCTGGGCGAGCCGCCGATCAGAAGAACAATATCCTCGGCTGTTTGTTTTGGATCCTCAGCTCCAGCGAAGAAAGAAATGACGGAACTACCGCCTTTTTCGATGTGACTGGCAAACCGAAAGTTGCCTCCATCTCGGATTACAAGGAAAAACTGGAGCACACACGCAAGCAAAATCTGGAATACGCTGTCTCAGACAAGCTGGCAGCGTGGATCTATCCGATTGATCATTATTTGCTGCTGCCTTCCTATGAATGGGGCATACCTGAAAATACGCTTGACCGCATCAGACCGATCATCCGGGATTCGCGCCCCACAATTGGTTTTTCACTGATTGAAGCAACCAACGCACGTAAAGTAACCGTCTGGAATGAAAACGGAGCATTTAGCGTGCGCGATATTGACATTTTACGAGAAGCAGGCTGCCTGGTTGATGAACAAATCATCGCCAGCATTGGCATTCCTGCATAGTTCGAAGGAGAGAGATGGATTCATACGCAAATTCAAGCAAATTATCGACCGCGGTTCCCAAAATTGTCGTGATCGGGTTGGGTGGAGGTGGCTCCAATGCCGTCAACCGCATGATTGAAGGCGGCATGCAGGGTGTCACTTTTGTTGCCGCCAATACAGATGCCCAGGCGCTGGCATACAACTTGGCGCAGCACAAGATCCAGCTCGGACCCAAACTGACCCGTGGTCTTGGTGCTGGTGGTCTGCCCACGGTGGGTGAATCGGCAGCCGAGGAGAGCACCAAGGAGCTTGCCAGTATCCTGCAGGGCGCTGATTTGGTTTTCCTGACAGCTGGAATGGGCGGCGGCACCGGCACTGGTGCGATTCCGATTGCTGCGAAAGTTTCGCAAGCTTGCGGAGCCGTAACCGTCGCTATCGTCACTAAACCTTTCTCTTTCGAATTGGGTCGCCGGCAAACCAACGCCAATGACGGTGTTGAAAGGTTGAAGGAATACACTGACACGCTAATCGTGATCCCCAATGACAAACTGCTCGAGATCGCTCCCCGCGACCTTCCTCTTGAGATGGCTTTTACCCTGGCAGACGATGTTTTGCGGCAAGGTGTCCAGGGAATTTCCGAATTGGTAACCGAAACCGGCTTGATCAACGTCGATTTCTCTCACATCAAGAATATTATGACCCGTGGTGGCGGTGCCTTGATGTCGATTGGTACCGGCAGCGGACCAAACAAGGTGCAGCAAGCGATTGAAAAAGCGCTGCACCATCCTTTGCTTGACGATATCGACCTTTATTCCGCCTCAGGGATCATCGCCAATTTCACTGGCAGCGAAGATTTGTCCTTCAGAGACGTAACCGATGCGCTCAAGACCCTGCAGGACGCGACCGGTGGGCATGCTGACATCATCCCCGGCATCATTACCGACCCGCGCATGGAAGACAGGGTGCAATTGATCTTGATTGTGACGGGAATCGGTGCACCAAAAGGAAATTTTCGGGATAGCGGCTTCGGCGAATTTGCTCACACCAAGGTGGAAGAACCGCTGGAACAAAGCCGCGAAAACCAATACGAACAACCAGTGGAACCTGAAACCAATGAAATTGGGCTGGACCAATATCCAAAAATCGATTCTCGGGACAGCCTCGCGGTGCCGGCTTTTTTACGTCGGAGAGTGAAGAAATAGGTTGACAGAAATGAAAGCAGACGCCATTCGAAAAATCACAGAGCAAGTTTTGAAAAAGCATCCCAAACTTGCCGGTAAGCTGCCGAAGATCACCGAACAATCACCCGGAAATTATTTGCTGGTCTATCGTTTTAGCGATGAGTTGCCCGGAGGGAAATCGATATCCCAGACCGTTCGAGTGGTCGCCAACGAGCAAGGGAAAATCAGTAAGATATCTTCTTCTCGGGGATAGGAGACGTAATGACCGCTACGAGGGTGCCTATTAAAGGATTGAAAGCAGATAAACGCCGCAGAAAGGCGCGCAAGCAGGATCTGCCTATTGAACCTGTGCGGTTGTCTTTTGATACACAACGCATTTCCTCTGCCAAACAAGCAAGACCAGTTGGGCATATTTTGTTCAACGCTTCTGAAGCAGAACAATTGAGTTACCAGCCAACAGTTCCGGTGGAAACAAAACTATTCATCCCCGAATTACAAAAAGGTACCACGATAATGAACAAGGTTGGCAAGCATGATTTCTTGAAGACACAGGCTGCCACCCTCTTCGCTATCTCAGGTATGGGCTTGTTGATCGGATTTTTTATCGCTTACTTTATCTAACCACCCTGTAAAGAGGGTAATAGTCGCGAATGGCGGTCAATAGTCGGACCGCCATTTTGCATGCAATGCTGTACATTGTACGGAACGGGCGCGCGGCAGCGTGTACCGGCGTCCCCATCGAGCATATGATTTGATTGTTAGTCTCCCTTTTTTCTTGCTCCCTATTTCACCAAGGGGCAAATAACCTCCAAAACCACCCTGTCATTCTCAAGCTCTTCAGGTACCTCAATCACCGTCCAGATTTCATCATGATAAACAGACTCGCCCTTCTCCAGAGTCTTCCAGGGGCTCAGGGTTTCCAGTTCGAGCATATGCTCATCGAAATAAACCTCAATATTGCAGCCAAGGTCAGGATACTGATGCGGGTCTTCCTGCTCAACCAGAGTTCTGATAACCACCAAAAGCCCGTTAAGACGGTATGCTAGCCAGGGCTTCGGATTCCACGTTCCGATCTTCTGTTTGCTCTTCTGCCTGGTTTGATCAACTTCCAGCCATTCATGCTTCCACATATATGCTGGGTCAGCAAGCGAGGCATATTGCCAGAGATTCAGGCTCAACGCTGCCTGGTATTGTTTTTCCAGGCTGACCTGGCGATTGAGCGGCATAAACCCAACCCCGCCCGGCGAAAACGAACTGATCCCCCAGGAAGCAGTTCTCACAGGTGCTTCTGCGCGGTTGACCAGTTCATTCCTAATCAAAAATGAGCCCAAAAAACCAACGGTGCTTTGATCCTCCTGTAAATTGTGTATGGTGATTCGCTTTTCCAGCCCACTTTCATCTGGCTCCCTTATCAGGACCAGTACTCCCTCCGTTTCGTCAGTTTCTACCTCAATCGGCTCATTGTCTGGAATATACGAAAAATCGTTTTCAGGCGCAGCCCAGAGCCGGTGACCTCCATAGATAAGCCACTCATCGTCCCCGCACCTGCCGGCGTGCTCATCAAATAATTTCAATAAATTAAATTTGTCTTCCTTGCCCAAAAAAACAATCCGTGGACCTATATCAGCGGTTACGATCAGTAAAATCTGACCACTCTTCATTGCAAGACAATTTTCCCAACCATATAACTTCGTTTTTCTGACCATTGTACTCATTTCTCAAATTGCCTCGCAATATAATAATGTATAATCTAATAATACTTGACTTCAAAGAGGATGTTGTTATGACCGTTTCACCCAAACAAAAGAATCTCGACTACTGGGGAAAGTTAGAGATTGTTCCAGACGACCTGCAGCACCTGACAAACCATTTGTTTGAAACGGAAGAACCTTTGCCAATCAAGCAGCTTACCCGTGAGCTTATTGTCTACCGTATGGACAAGTTGGCGAAAGCCGAAGAGGCTCGGAAAGCAGAAGCCGGTCTCATATACATCCCCAAAAAAACCTTTCAACCCGGCGACAAACTCACCTTCCCAGAGCTTGATGAAGCCACCGGTTTGGTGATGAACATCCGCGAAGGCGACAATCCAGGCATGGGCAGCTTCCAGGTAATCGAAATTGAATTCGAAGATGGCACAACCAAAGAGTTCGCTGCTGGTTTGGAATCACATGCGCTTAATCAGAAAAATTACCAGACTGGTCCAGGCGAAGAAATAAAACCCGAAATCATATGGAAACTTTTTGGCCGCCAAATCAACAGCCGCCTGCGCACTTCGCTGGAAAACCAGTCAGACCTGGTACGCATCGGCAATGCCTGGTTTCCGCGTTCTCTCCTGATTGATATCGGCGCTGGTCACCTCAACATCGCCGAAGCGATCCTGGATTCGATGGATGGTGGACCCATCGGTATCGATGACCTCATTGAACAGCTTGAGCTGACCGATAGCGACGAAAACCAGGAACTGTTAGTATTCTCCCTGAACTATGCCCTCCAGGAAGATCCTCGCTTTGACGAAGTAGGCACGACCGGTCAATTCTCCTGGTTCCTGCGCCGCCTCGAGCCGCCGGAAGTTCTCGAGACCCCGCTCTACCTGCGCGCCGAAGGTCTATCACCAATCTCGGATGATTTGGACGATTCCACTTACGAATTGCTTGACAATATTGACGATGAATTGTCCTTCACAGCGGATGATATTAATGACGCCGAGCCGGCTGATAGTGTCGAGCTGACACTGACCTATCCGCATTGGCGTGCCGGCAGTCTGCCCGTCACTCCGTTGACCAACCAGGTCTTTCCGTCCGCCCTCGAGTCGCACACGATCAAGATTGCCTTCATCGATGAGCAAACGCAGCAAGTGATTGATGCCTGGATCGTTCGTGACAAAAATTATGTCATTGGGCTGCGAGATTGGTATGAAAGCAAGAGCCTGATACCTGGCAGTATTGTCCAGATTACCCGCACCGAAAATCCTGGCATCATGAAGATCCAGCCAGAACGAAAGCGCTCGAACAAAGAATGGATCAAAACAGTCCTGGTTGGTGCCGATGGTGGTTTGGTCTTCGCGCTGCTCAGACAACCGATCTCAGCCGGCTTCGACGAACGCATGGCAATTGCCATTCCAGATGTCGCCGGGCTTGACCAGGTCTGGAAAAACCGCCAAAGCAAATCGTCAGTCTTGAAAAACGATGTCATGCGCATGATGACTGAACTCTCGAAACTCAACAACCAGCGCCATGTCCATTTTGTGGACCTCTATGCTTCCATTAACGTCATTCGGCGGACCGCGCCAATGGACCTCCTCGAGGTGCTTGAAAGCAGCGATGACTTCTTCCATGTTGGCGACCATTACTATCACATCACCGAAAAAGCTTAGGAGAATCAATGCTAAAGAAATCCAGTTTGATTAAACCGAACATCAATACCAAATTTCGCATTGATTTTGATTGGTGGATTTCACAGGATCGCAACTGGCGATCGGAGCTGATCTCCTACCTTTGCCCTGAACATCGCGATATCTTCTCAGGTGTGTCTGATGATGTAAAACTCGACCTGGTAGATCCGGAAACCGGCGAAGTAACCCATGGTGACGGTCTGATCCACACATTAATCACTCATTGTGCTCAGCAGGAAGATTTTATCACCCCCAATGCCCCCCTGGTTGATACTGTTTTCAAAGTGTTTCTGAGCCGTGAAAATCAGCCGATGAGCGCAGTCGAACTTTCGGAAATCATTAAGAAACCATCCGGGACAATCCTGAGCACGATCGGTTCAATGCGAGTTTACAAAGGCATCCGCCCGGTTTGATATCTAATTCTTCACAGGAAACAGACATCGCGCATTCCGAGATAGAGAATGCTTACTGCGCATCTCAAATGATCTTCTCAAACTTCAATGCCTTTCTGCAGCGCTTGATTTAGGAGTGTCCGTCTATGTATACGAACATTGAGCGCTCACGATCGGAACCTGCCCCGACGTTTATGCAACTTGGATATGAAATGATTACAATGGCAGTGGGTGTTCAGAACGTGAGCAAAGGTGAAACTTTCAATCAGCCACCCCCCCCTGTTGGAATCACGGCTAATTTTCGGTTTTCAAAGCCTGTGGACAAGTCTGATTTTGTAAGCGTTTATTGAGCACTCACGATTGGAACCTCCCAGTACGCTTACTATTTTTTAGTATGTATAGATTTTTCGGAGATGTTAGAGCAATAACAATCATCTTATTCCACATTTAGAATTTCTGCTTATCTAGTTTTTGTGTCACTAAGTCTTGACGGCTGGTCGAAATATATAATATGCTGTATACTATCGGAGATGGTAAAATCTGCCGAGTTCAAACGTGCAAACCTGTCAAATTGAATATATCGATAGGATGGTAAAAAATCTCCCTTTTTGAGAGCATTAATGCGTATTACTCAAAAAGAGTTGGCACAAAAGATTGGTATAACAAGATAGTCAATGATGACCATCGAGACTCGCCGAAGACCGCTCCAGTGGTCAAGATATTTAGCCTTGGTGCAGGTTTTTCAACAACCGGAAGATTCAAGAAGATTATTAGAGAGCTTAAAAATGTTTGATGACAAAATAATTAATCCATCTTCGCAGAAGGGATTGTAAATGGGACAAGTTGCAGAAATCATCAAGTATGAAGGTGACAATAGTATCTTTATCTGGAAGCACCCTTGTGAGGACTTCAATACAACCACGCAATTGATTGTTCATGAGTCACAGGAAGCAATCTTCTTCATGAACGGTCAGGCATTGGATTTGTTCGGTGCGGGTCAGTACACACTCGAAACCGAAAATATTCCGCTTATCAAGAAGTTCCTCAACAAGCCTACAGGCGACAAAACACCATTCCATTGCGAGGTCTATTTCATCAATAAGACTGAGCAGATGGCGATTCGTTGGGGAACCGATAGCAAGGTGCAGTACATTGAGCCTACTTATAAATTCCCACTTTCCATTGGGGCAAGCGGTGAAATGACACTGTCTGTTGAGGATTCACGCAAACTGCTCGTCAAACTCGTCGGCACGGAACGCGTTCTGGAACAGTCGAAGCTTGTGGCATTCTTCCGTGCATTTCTCATGACAAAGGTCAAGACTTGCATTGCGCAAACAATGAAAGCCAGTGCAATCAACATCTTTGAGATTGATGAGCACTTGGAGAGTTTTTCAACTGAAATTAGGGAGCGTCTGATTAATGACTTCTCGGATTATGGTGTCGCACTGAAACGCTTCTTCGTCACAACAATTGTGAAGCCGGACGGTGATACTACATACGAGAAGTTTAAGGATTTGCATTACAGGCAATTTGGAGATGTAACTGAAGCGCAACTTCGTCAGAGAGTAGGCATCATCGAACAGCAAACCGAGGCCCAACGCATGGTGATTGAAGCCGAGGGTGTCGCAAAGAAACGAGCCACTGAGGGGTATACTTACCAACAAGAGCGCGGGTTCGATGTTGCCGAGAAAGTGGCGGCAAACGAAGGTGTCGGGAACTTTAGCAGCGCAGGAATCGGCTTGGGTATGATGGCTGGTATCGGTGGTGCTGTTGGAGGTGCGGTAAGCGGTACATTCAATGAAGTATTTGCTCCGCTTGGAACGCCGAACGCTTCCGCTCCTAATCGGTTCTGTGATACTTGTGGTGCAGAAATCACTCCTGGTGCGGCGTTCTGCGATAATTGCGGAACCCAACTAAGTTCGCCTGATGTTTGCAGTAAATGTGGGTTCAAGTTCATCAAACCCGGCAAGTTCTGCCCAAAATGTGGAACAAAGAGGGAGGGATAATGAATGTCGATGAATAAAAAGTTAGGTTACATAGTATTATCCATCGCGTTTGTCCTTTTCAACGTTATCGCGTTCGTAGTTCCGACAGACAAGACTCCCGTATTCTGGATTGCGTATTCCTTTACAGTAATCGCTTTTGCCGCACAGATATTTGTATGGATTATTGCATTCAGCAATGCTGAAACACTCATGAGTAAATTCTTAGGACTACCAATTATCCATGTTGGTATTGTTTACCTGATAGTTCAATTGGCCTCATTTAGCATTTTCTTATCACTGCCCTGGATTGCAATCTGGATTCCTATAATCGTTTGTGCTGTTATTCTCGGCATTTCTGGAATCTGCCTGACAACCACAGAAGTTGGAAAAGAAGAAGTTGTTCGTGTTGAAGCGAAAGTTCAACGCAAAGTTTCAACTATTAAAGGGTTGCAAGTGGATGTGGAATTGATTGCCGAAGCACAAACAGATGCCGCCGCAAAAGAGGCTCTGAAAACCCTCGCGGACAAACTCAAGTACAGTGACCCAATGAGCAATGAGTCGCTGGCTTCTATTGAGGAAGAGATTAGTGTAAAAATATCCGCTCTGAAAATCCAGCCAACAATCGACATCCCTGTCTTGGTTAAGCAAATAGAAATGTTGCTATTGGAACGAAATAAGAAATCAAAGCTATTGAAATAGGAAGAAATAACTATGGCAGCACTTGTTTGCGATATTTGCGGGGGAAAATTGACAATGGGTTCCGGTGGCATTGCTGTTTGCGACAGTTGTGGGGTGGAGCATACGAAAGAGCGTATGCAGGAAAAGGTTCAGGAAATCAAGGGCGTTGTTCGTGTTGATAATTACCACATGATTGAGAACTACCTAAGTATGGCGCAAAATGCATATGATTCCAGTAATCAAGCTGAAGCTGAAACCTACTGCAACAAGGTAATAGAAATAGACCCAAACAATTATCAGGCTTGGATGTTAAAAGGAAAGAGTGCAGGATGGCAATCAACTCTCCAAAGCCCACGCTTTGCTGAAGCTGTTTCTGGTTTTTCTAAATCTATAACTAATGCGCCGGAAGAAGAGCGTAATGCAATAATCGAAGAATCAAAAGTTGAGATAAAGAAACTTGCATCTGCCCTAATTTCGCTCAGAGGTGATAGGTTTGCAAAATGGCCAGACGAAGACGAAGCTGCAGGGTTTTTCGATGACGTTGCTCAAATCTTGCAGGCTATGACACAGTTTTTACTTCAGTCTGGTAATAGTATTCCATTATCAGAAGTTATGGAACCGATTGCTTTTCAGATAAACCAGGCTGTTGTTGCAGCTTGGAATGGGAAGATAATACCAGATTACAAAAGTGATGAGGGCAGACCGAATGACTACGAGTGGCGTATATTTATAGAGCGTGTGGGATATTGCACTTCTCTTCTCGAAAAGGCAATAGACCTTTGTGGTAAAGATGATGAAGCAGATATTCAACTGTATAGGAATCTAATTCATTTACATTCCAAAGCGATAGATAGTTGCTCATGGGATTATGATATTACCGATTGGGGTAAGCGTTGGCATAAGAGCTATACGCTAACAGCAAATGCTATTTGGGTTCGCCGGAATTTGATTTCTCAATATAATGCAAAAATTTCAGAGATAAAATCAAAGACTGCTCGTGAAAAAGAAGAAAAACGCAAAGAGTCCATCAAGAGGTATTGGGAAGCCCATGCTGATGATAAAGCAAGACTTGATGCTGAAAGTCAGGACCTTACCAAACAGATTGCAGCATTTTACACGGAAATCAACAAGGTTCCCGGTCAAGCAGAAATCACAATTATTCATGGTAGAATAAGCGAGCTTGAAGCTGAGAAGAAAGCGCTTAGCCTCTTCAAGGGTAAAAAAAGGAAGGCTATTCAGGAGCAAATTGATGCCGCTACTGCAGATTTAAACGGCGTTCAATCTCGCCGAAATTCCGCGATAGAAGAAATCAAGCGCAAGATTGCCACATTAGAAAAGCGCAAGGCGGCAATTGCGTCAGAGTTTACCAAAGCTAGAAGAATATGAGACATCGCGTATAGATTTAAATAGAAACGTATTCCGCGCTGTACTGAATTTTTTGAAAGGCTATGCTAAGGTCTTTGCGCTATTGTAACAACAGTAAGGGTGGGTTCAGAACGTGAGAAATGTTGAAATTATTAATCAACGTAACCCACCCTGTTGGAATCACGGCTAATTCTTGGTTTTCAAAGCCTGTGGGCAGGTCTGACTATGTAAGCGATTATTGAGCGCTCACGATCGGGACCTGCCCCTACGCTTATGTAACTCGGATATGAGATGATAACAACCATATGGGTGGTTTCAGGACGTGAGAAATTCTCAAATCTTGTCATGAAGAATCTGATCTTGCAATCTTTCATTCTGAAACCCACCCCGTTGGATTCACGGTTGTTTTCGGTTTCCAGCGCCTGTGAAAAGTTCTTGAGCTGGGGAAGTTATCAAATTTTTGTTACATAATATCGATTTAACGTTATAATCATTCGGCGCGCCCCCGTAGCTCAATGGACAGAGCACCAGTCTTCTAAACTGTTTGTTGAAGGTTCGATTCCTTCCGGGGGTATGTTTTTGTTTATCAACCCTTCACGGATACCCGTTTGGGTTTTAGCTTATCTGGAGGTTATCGCTTTCACTAGCAAATCTTGAAAAGTCTTCATAAGTATCAATCCCGTCTTGAATCCAAATATTTACAGCTATTAGGAATTCGAAACAACGCTGCAACACTCTCTGTTATGGCTACGCGCATTAATTGGAAGAGTGTCAGCTAATTGCGCGCATTTCAACCTTTAGTCGCATTTTACAAATACAACTCATCGATCTCCAATCTTGAAATTTTCACCACTGAGATCAATCATCTAGCTCCAATTGTGTCTACGCGCATTAAGATAATGGGTGTTAGACAATGGACCTCTCTCCAGCCTAAACCGTCTTTTACAAATATATTTCAGTAAAGCATAGACGCTGAAAAATCATCTCAGTTATCAACTGCCTCATCCCCTTTTGTGGCTACACACACCAACAGATTCCACCTCGAAAGATAACCTTAGATAATCTACTGCGTCAGATCGTTTTTTCGGTGATAATAAGAGAGCATCAGTAGAAAGGAGAATGATGAATCTTTTAAAACGCTGGCTTGTTATTATGCTTGCTCTCTTCGTAGCAGCCCTGGTCGTACCAGGAATTACTGTTAGCAACGATGGCTGGGTCGCCTATGCAATCATGGCAGCCGTGCTCGCGCTGCTCAACGCGATTTTGCTTCCGATCCTCAAGACCCTGACGTGTGGCTTTATTGTCTTAAGCCTTGGTCTCTTCAGCCTGGTTTTGAACGCTGCCATGTTTATGCTGGCTTCTAATATTTCTCAGACCTGGTTCAACGCCGGTTACCATGTCGACAGTTGGTGGGCAGCTTTCCTGGGCTCCCTGATCGTCAGCATCGCCACCATGCTCTTCACCAACGATCGTTCTGGCAGGAGAGACCGCGACGACGATTAGCAAAACTCAACAATCGGATCAGGGTAAGACCAAAATCCTGCCCTGATTCTCAATCTCTGCTCAAATCCCGCAAAATCCTTGCGGGATTTTCCTAATGTGATAAAATGTAACGGTTAATTTCGGCAAGCGCCGAAAACCAAAACCTTCCACTTCTGTCCGCCTAACGGGCACAGGCAGAAGCAGACCCGAGGAAAGGAGCCTCGAAGCATGCAAAAATACGAACTTATCGTAATTTTCCAGGCAGACCTGGACGAAGCAGCACTGGATGCCGCTGTCGAAAACATCGAAACCCTTATTAAGAGTAATCATGGTGTCATCGAAAAGATTGACCGCTGGGGCAAACGGAAACTGGCTTATCTCATTCGTAAGACCAATGAAGGCTATTATGTCCTGGTAAACTTTGAATACGATCCTGAAGAAGTGGCTAACCTACGCCGCGCGCTCGGTTTCAATGAACATATCCTGCGTCACAGCATCGTACGCGTTGATTAATCTGGAGGAATAATGACTGAAAACAGACCTACTGAACGAAACGAACGCTCTGACCGTGGTGATGACCGCCGTGAACGCGGAGGTAACCGTGGACGCCGTTTCGTTTCCCGCCCCAAATTTTGCCAATTCTGCAGTGACAAAAAACTGGTGATAGATTACAAAAACGTCGAGCTGTTATCCCGCTTCGTCAACGAAACCGGGAAGATTCGACCTCGCCGCCAGACTGGCACATGTGCCAAACACCAGCGAGAAGTTGCGAAGGCTATCAAAAACGCCCGCCACATTGCCTTGCTTCCTTTTGAAGGTGATCTCTGGGCAGATAGTAATTAATTACCTTGAGAGACTGTTAAAATGGCCAAAAAACCAAGAGAACCTCAAAAGGTAAACACTAAAAAATTTGTTGCCCGCAAACAGCAAGAAGAAAAACAAGTCAAGACAGCCATAATCGTTGCTTCCGTAATTCTGGCAATGGTATTGGTGTTGGTTGCTTATGTATTGATCGACCGCTACATCATCAAACCAAACGTCACCGTTGCTTCTGTAGGCGATACTAACATTAAGGCTGGCGAGTTTGAGGTCAGCGCTAAATATACGCGCCTGAACATGCTCAACCAAGCCACCCAATATATCAACTTTTTCGGTGAACAAGGAAAGGAATATGCCCTGCCCTTGTTGCTCCAATTGCAGGACCCCGATATTGTTGGCGAAAGCGTCTTGAATCAATTGATCGACGAAGTTATTATCCGTGAAGAAGCCGAAAAACGCGGAATCACCGTGAGCGACGCGGAACTGGAACAGGAATTGCGCGATCAGTTCCGTTTCTACCCTGAAGGCACGCTCACTCCAACAATCACTTCAACCCCGGTCTACAC
>JAAYZW010000071.1 GCA_012514645.1 Chloroflexota bacterium | reverse complement strand
CTTTGAGCCATTGGGGTTCTCCTCCTTGTGAATGTCTATGCAACATCCATTGTAGCGGAGTCCCGGTGGCTTGCCCATTCCTCCTCACCCTGGGCAAAGTTGCGAACTTCAGTGTACTCTATCTTCCGACAGAAACACGAATCAAAATAACAGTTACATTTGTTCATTTTACATTGCATATGAAACCAATTCTAGATTAATTCCCTACCCATCACACAACCGCTCATAGGCCTTTTTAACAATTCCAGCAATCAACGGACGCCTTTTATTAAGAAAATCAAAATACTCCAGCGTATGAAAACCTTCTGGGAGAGCATGCTGGGAACAGGCTTTTGCAAACTCCTCTGGTCCGAGTTTCGTTCGATACTCCTCTATATACTCTTGAGGAGGCTTGTCTGTGATGTGAATGTTGGTACTGTAGTCCAGATAGGTAAAGTTGGCAGTCTGGTTTCGATCACGATCCTTTTCGATGCCCAGCTTTGCTAAATGATTTTTAGGAAAGATATGGTGCTTATCCAAAGCATTCTTGGTGCCACTTGAGCCAAGAGTGAAAACGCTGGATAGCGGGGCTGTACCAAAGAGCAAGGGTGTGCCCAGGACGATCTGGGAAGCTACAAACCCGTACCAGCTTGGAGAAATGCCCGCTGAAGTCATCAAATCCATGGGCAAGGTGATGTTGAAATAATCCTCCGTCAACCTGGAAGCAATCACATTTTGTAGATACTCTTCCAGTCCTTCAGATGAAGTGATGACTTCCATATCAGCAAACTGTGTTTCTACGTCTGACTCCATGCTCCCGGTGTAGAAAGATGTGAGTGCAGCCATAAAGAACCAACGCTTTATCAGGCGTTTCAGCTTCATCGCTTCCATCTGATAATCATACTTGGCAATTAGGTACAGCACGTAGCTGAAGACCACGGCATTTGATGAGGCGATGAGCTTGTCCGAAATATATCCAGCTTCCTTGAGAATGTTCAAAAAGCTATGCCAGTTGTTGAGATCCAGCACCTTATCCAAAGCACTTTTGAAAATGCCGAAGTTCTTTTCTCGAATCTTGTCGCTGCTCTCTCCTGTCTTCAAATCTTTTCCACGCAAAATCATGTAGGCATAGCGCAGCCTTGCCCGCCGAAAACCAACACCGACGGTCATTCTTACAATGTGGGATGGATCAACTGCCATGAGATGATTGTAGGAGGTGTTCTTGCCGGGAATCCGGGAATCTGCGCAAAACTGGTCGATCAGGTCACGCTTCTCCTTCTCGTATACAGAAATCAAGGTCAGGATAAAGTCGTTTTCTGTCAGCTTCTGACCTGCAGAGTTAACCCGCACAAAAATTTCTGCCACATCCTCCTCGCTGGAACTATGGTTGATTTCCAGGGTGGGAATCTGATACAGCTCCAGGTTCAGCAATTCATTGATATTCTCTTCAATGCGGAATTCATCCTCTTCGGTGAGTATGGGCATGTTCCGACGCTGACGGCTTTCGTTCAGGTTTTGAATAAAGCTCTTGCGAAACCTCCCAAAGGTGTTGTTCTCCTTGGCCAGGAACACCTCGCTGATGTCGGGGATGTACTCCGCATTCCGCTGGATGGCGTTGGTCCAGACATCAAACTCTTTGGTGTCCGGCTTGTAACTAATACGGATTTTGCGCTCCCTGAAGTTGCGGTCTTTCACAACCACACCGTACATGGAAGCCACCAACGCAGTCAGGCGCTGCTGGCCATCGATTACCAAATCTTTAGGCGCTTTGTAAGCCTTTTCTCCTAACCCAATTCCTTCTTTTTTGTCCTCATACTCCTGAGGGGATTCCCACAGCATGATATATCCAATGGGAAATCCTTTCATCATAGAGTCAAACAAATCGCGCACCTTATTGTCCCGCCAGACAAAAGGTCGTTGAAGGTCTGGCAGCCCTATCCTTCCATTGCGGACATCCTTCAAAAGGTCTGATAGGTTCTTGGGCACATTGCTGTAGGTGGTTTTTGACATCGGTTGACTCCTTGGTGGTTTATATTAGAGATTCACATAGGGGAAGCAGTGCGTCAAGGTACAGGATGATGCGCTCTTATTCGGATACCGGCGGACAAGGAATTGGAGCACTTCTAAACTTACTGTCGTTGATAGCTGAATAAGCAGCCACCTTTGCATTAATCTATCCTTTCCATTTGGATTTTTATAGTCTCCGTCAGTAGATTCTAACACACTTCCCAGTGTATAATCCGTGGTTGGCGGTAAAGTGTTAGATTGCAGTCAAAACTTCATCTTTGAAAAGCATGCTTGGACGCTTCTTTTATTACTCATAATTAGGGCCTGCTGAATAACCCTCAACACGTTGAAAACACTGGATAAATCGCGTGATTTATGGTATACTGAACACATAAAAAGCCAGTCAAAATAAGGCGTTTGGGGTGTCAGATGTACAGAAAACGT
>JAAYZW010000070.1 GCA_012514645.1 Chloroflexota bacterium | reverse complement strand
GCCAACCCATCCATGCGTCCAATTATCATTAATGACCCCAGCATCGTCGAAGTTCAAGGAAAAGTTGTCCTGGTCATCCGCCAATTAGACCAGTAATAACCCACAGTAAAAGGGGAAAAGCTAAGCAGCGCTTCCAGGCTTAGCTTTTTTCTTGCTCAATTTCCTGGTCATCCTCAGCTCGGTTGCAAAGGATCCAGCTTTTGCGATTTTCATCATCCTGAGCCTTTGTTGCCTGAACTATCAGTATGCATCACCTTTACAACCTTTCGGTTAATCTGTCTGTTCCGGTTACAATTTTGCAATGCACACCCTAAACTCTGCCGATAATACACCAATCGCTTACGAAACTGCCGGAGCAGGACCATTGCTGATCATTGTCACCGGCGCCCTCAACACGCATAACTTCGGTGTGCCCGGCGAAATGGTGCCCTTTCTACAAGACGCATTCACCGTGCTCACTTACGACCGTCGTGGTCGAGGTCAAAGTGGCGACACCCCACCTTATTCGGTATTCAAGGAACTCGAAGACCTCGAAGCACTGATCGACCACCATGGCGGCAAAACGTTTCTCTATGGTCATTCATCTGGCGCAGCGTTATCACTCTTTGCTGCTTCAGAATTCCCGCAAAAAGTGAGTGCCGTGGCGGCATACGAACCCCCGCTGGCAGGCGGCTGGTTTGAGAAACTGTTAAGTGGCTTTTTTCTCCGCTATATCAACAGAAGGGTGTCCCATGGTGACAAACTTGCTGTGGTTTTTCGCTTCATGCGCTTTGTGGGCATGGACGAAAACCTGATCGAAGAAACTCTCGCGGGAGAACATGGGCAAACTATCATCGACATGGCGCTTACGATTACCAACGAGATTAAAATCCAGCAAACATCCAAACTCTTTCTGCGGAGCAAAGCGAAAGACCTGAGACAACCTGTTTTGATGCTCGCCGGCACGAAAAGTTTCAAAACCGCTCCAGGGATCATGGTCGATTTCACCCACGCCATTCCCCTGGCAGAGTCATGTTTGCTCGAAGGGCAGACTCATTCGGTAGAACCCCAGGTGATTGCGCCTGTTATAAAAGCTTTCTTTTTACAACTCCAGAATAATTAGCGAGTTCTTCACCACATCGAGGGCTTCAAGGCTGTCAATTATCACACCGCCATTGTTTGCTCAGAGCAGCCCGGTAATCTCATCGATTTTTTTCCTGGTAGCTGTCGGTTATCTGTTTTTTTTCGGTAAAAATCCGATTTATTTAGTCATGTTATAATCGGTTGGAATAAACAAATTGGAATGAAATATCTTCTTTAAACCCACCCCTACAAAAAAGTATTTTGTTAACCAATTCCCGGAGGAAAATGGAAAAACCACAACGTATTAAAACTTTGCTTGCTGCCATAATCGCGATTTATTGCAGCATCACCCTGGTGAGCAGTGTGGGGGCTGCGAACCTCATGCAAACCGAGCTGTCCGAAATCAGCAATCCACATATTGAAGTTAGCTCTGAATACTTCTCAATCGAACACATCACTACCACTGATGGCACTGAGCTTTCTGCTCATATTATTAACGGACCCTCGCAGCCGCCGGTCGAATTTGAGACTGAACGTGCCGACTCAATGCTTGTAAACACCCCGGAGGGGATTCTTTCGAACTTCCCATCCTATAGCTGGGTGTTTGGCTGTTCGGCTGTTTCAGCGGCGATGATCGCTGCCTGGTATGACCGCGCCAATTTTCCGAATATATACACTGGTCCCACCAACGGCGGCGTCATGCCCCTTAGCGATACAGCCTGGCCCCGTTGGTCTGATGGCAAACAAAATTACCCAAGCAACCCACTGGTTGC
>JAAYZW010000069.1 GCA_012514645.1 Chloroflexota bacterium | reverse complement strand
GTAACCTGGATGGAGCAAGGCGCGATACCACACAGAGGGGTCGCTTTTGACGATGAAAATGGTGCAACAAGGCATTTTTATTTATCCATGAGCGGCGAAGATGGATCGGTTTTGCTTGTTGAATTTCCGTAGGTTTAAAAAGACTTATTTCCACCAGTCTCCAAACTAACCGTTCGCCAGGGTCTCCCGACACCGTAGGTATAAGCGAGCAGACCGGGCGCACGGTTTCCTCGAAGGAGTCCTATTCATGATCGTAACCCTGCTCGAACAACAAGTGTTTTGATTTATTGTTTGTTCTCACTGGTATACTTTCACTGCCATGTCACTGTTAACCGCGCAGAATTTAAGCCGTTCTTTTGGGCCGGTGGATGTCTTTGAGGGGATCAGCCTTTCAATCCCACACAATGCCCGCATTGCCATCGTTGGCAGCAACGGCGTTGGCAAAACCACCCTCCTGCGCATCCTTGCTGGCGAAGATGAGCCTACTGAGGGCTCGGTCTTCCGCTCCCGCGGGCTTCGGGTTGGCTACCTGCCCCAGGCGGCTGTGCGCGTCTCTGATGGCACACTTTGGTCAAGTTGTGTCCTCGCGTTTGAAGAGCTGCTCAGTCTTGAAGATGAGCTGAGACAGCTTGAAATTCAGATGCAGGATCCTGCCTGCGACCCCGAAGTGCTAATCCGCTATGGCAAACTGCAGCACCAGTTTGACCTCAAAGGCGGCTACACTTACAGCAACCGCATCCAACACACCCTCACCGGATTGGGTTTTGATGAATCTGACTACGAACGCCCGCTTCAGCAGCTCTCCGGAGGGCAGCGCACACGAGCCCGCCTGGCGCGCATTTTGCTTGAAGACCCTGACATCCTCTTTTTAGACGAGCCCAGCAATCATCTGGACATCAACGCGGTGGAATGGCTGGAAGCTTACCTGCGCGATTGGAACGGCGCGGTGGTAATCGTCTCGCATGACCGTTACTTTCTCGATCAGACCGCCCGCGTAATCTGGGAAATGACCCCCGCGCTGGAGGTCTACCGCGGTAATTACAGTGCCTACCTGCACCAGCGCCAGGAGCGTTATACCCGCCGCCTGGCAGAATATGAAGCCCAAACCGAATACATTGAAAAGCAGGAAGACTACATCCGCAAAAATCTGGGCAGCCAAAACACCAACCAGGCGCGCGGTCGCCAGCGCCGGCTTGAGCGCCTGCTGCAAGACAGCCGCCTGACCGCCCCCAAAACCCACACCCGCCCTATGCACCTGCGGCTCAAGACTGTCGGTCGCTCGGGTGATTTGGTTTTGCGCACCTATGACCTGCAGGTCGGCTATGAAGATGAGGGGCGCCCGCTCTTCACCAGTCCTGACCTGGTTTTGGAACGCAGCGAATGTGTGGCGCTTATCGGTCCCAATGGTGCCGGTAAAACCACTTTCCTGAAAACGATTTTGGGGCAGATCCCAGCCTATAGCGGCAAGACCCAGCTGGGCGCCAGCCTGAAAGTCGGTTATTTCGCCCAGGCACATGAAGACCTCGACCCCACCAACGACCTGATCCAGGAGATCAACACCGTCGCGCCCAATATGCTGCCGGCAGAGGCGCGCAATTACCTGGCGCGCTATGGTTTTCAGGGCGAGCAGGTTTTTGACCGGGTTGCCACGCTTTCTGGCGGAGAGCGCGGTCGCCTGGCGTTGGCAAAGCTTGCCCTTTCAGATGCCAACCTGCTTCTGCTGGACGAACCCACCAACCATCTCGATCTGCCCACCCAGGAAGTCTTGCAAAACGTGCTCTCAGAATACCCGGGCACGATCCTGCTGGTGTCACATGACCGCTACCTGATCGATGCCCTGGCGACCCAGATTTGGGATCTCTTACCGACGCAGGAAAGTCTGCGCGTATATAAGGGCAGTTACTCAGAATATAAAGAGTTTCTTGCCAACCGCAACAAGCCTGACCCTGGCACAGCCCGGGTGGCTGAACACCACGATCCCACTGAGAAGAAACCTGCAAGCAAAGGTCTCAGCCGCAACCAACGCCAGCAGCTGCAAAAGAAAATTGCCGCGCTGGAAACGAAAGTGCATGCTGCTGAAACCGAGAAAGCAACCTGGGAAGCACAGCTCGCCTCGCCGCCTGCCGACTCACACCAACTACAAAAGATCACCGAAGCCTACCAGGCTGTCAGCCTGCGCCTGGAGGAGCTGCTGTCAGAATGGGAGCGCCTGGCAAAAACGTTGCATGAGGACGAAATTCAACCCAAACCTTTTAAAAGTGGTGGTTGATGAACCCATGACATAGCGTGTGTTGGTGCTTTGCCAAACACGAATGACGACAGGATAAACAACGCGATCTGACTGACGCCATAACCCACAGTTTTCAAATGAAAAAGATGAATTGCGCTCTGTCCTCTGTTCCCCATACCCTGTTTCCCTCCTTCAACCTTGCAGTTCTGATTGACGAACTGCCCGATCCCCTCTATAATTAAGCCACTATGCAGGAGTTAGCTTGATACGCACATTTCGTGCCCAGTCGAAGTCAACTAAGACACTCGCCGTTAATATTTGGCGCGTGTTTTTTATTTCTTGGTAAAGGAGCCTACCTAATGGACAGCGGATTAATCGGTAAAATCGAGAAGGCAAAACGCTATGCGGAAGAACGTGACCGCATCAAAATCAGCAGTTTTAGTGCTCAATTCAAAGGGGAAAACAACGACCATACTGTAACCTATTCCGACGGAGAATGGACCTGCACTTGTAATTACTTCCAAAGTCGTGGAATCTGCGCCCACACCATGGGTCTTGAATTTATTCTCGAGGGTATGGTCTACCCTCACGAACAAATCACTATTTAAATAATTTCACAACAATAACCAAGCCATCTGACCGGTGGCTTGAAAGTCGTGCTCAACGAAAACCTGCCGGCATGATGAAACCGCTTTTTCACCCAATCTTCCATGGACCATCTTTGCGTCTGGGAAACGCGACGGGTTTCGGCATCTTTTAAGATTATGCGAGTGAGCCGAGGCCATTCTCTCATAAAGCCGGTTTACTTCTTCAAAACGACCTTCGATTTCTAAATATGCGGTTTTCAAAATGTCAATCAGAAAAGAATCTTCGCGAAATTGGCTTAAGCTGACAAAATATCCCTATACCATCGTCTTTCAGAAGATCGTTAAGGTATAATCAAAACAGCGGACGGTTACACGAAATTATGCCTATTTTAAAGCCTCATGCCTTTGAATTTTTCAGCCATAGCCCCGAGCAGACGCTGCGGGTGGGCGTGCGACTGGGCAACTTTTTGCAGAATGGTGATGTAGTTTGCCTCGAAGGCGACCTTGGTTCTGGAAAAACAACCCTGGTGCGCGGTATCGTCCAGGGCTGGGGCTCGGCAGACCGAGTAACCAGTCCGACTTACGTGATCATGAACGAATATCGCCATCCCACTGGCGCGACCCTTTACCATACCGATGCTTACCGGTTGATGCCGGACCAACCACTTGACAGTGCTATTTTGGAAGTTGAACAAGCGCTCTCCAATGGAGTTTTGGTAATGGAATGGGCGGAACGAATGAAAGCAAGCCTGCCAGAAGAGAATTTGTGGATCGAGATGGATTGGATCAACCCCGAACAGCGCCATCTCATCCTCACTCCCAACGGCAAACGTTATGAACAGTTGCTGAAAAAATTACAGAAAGCCTTGTTTGGAGCCTGATATGTTGGTAGCAATTGACACATCCTCCCAATGGATCGGTATCGCGCTCTATGACGGCGTCCAGGTATTGGCAGAGCACAACTGGCGCAGTCAGAATTACCACACGGTCGAGCTGGTTCCCGCGATCGCCGACATGCTGGCGAAATGCCAGGTTAAGCCATCGCAGCTAACTGGTGTGGGCGTCGCGCTTGGTCCCGGTTCTTTCACCGGTCTGCGCATCGGGCTCAGTGCTGCCAAAGGTCTGGCACTCGGGCGAAAAATCCCGATCGCGGGCGTGCCGACACTCGAATTCCTGGTCGCAGCGCAGCCGGGCTTGCGCAAACCAATGACCGCCATGGTTAAGGTTGGGCGTGGTCGTTTTGCCTGGGCGCGCTTCCGCTACAAAAACCCATCATGGGGGCAGATAACTGAAACCCAGGTTGACGATGTCAAGACAATCGCCTCTACGATCACCTCGGCCACTTACATTGTCGGTGAAATGAACGCTGAAGAGCGGCAGATCATGGGGCGAAAGTGGAAGACAGCGCAGCTTGCGCCGGCTTCGTTGTGCGTGCGCAGGGCTTCGGTCCTGGCGGAATTAGCCTGGACAAAGTTGCAGGAAGGTCACGCCGACGACGTGGTCAGCCTTTCGCCGATCTATGTTCATACGTTGAGCAACCTTCCTGATTAGCAATTTAACAAACATGGACGCGATTATTCATGTCAGACCGATGAAACGGAAAGATTTAGGCATGGTTGGCGAAATTGACCGGATCAGTTTTAGCGAACCCTGGCCAACCAACACCTTTGCATACGAACTGACCACCACCTATAGTATCGCCCTCGTGGCTGAGGACCAGGAGGGGAAAGTGATTGGCGCGATTGTGGTCTGGCTGGTGGTCGATGAGGCGCATGTTGCCACGATCGCCGTCCACCCGGATTATTTGCACCAGGGAGTCGGTTCTGCCCTTTTGTCCAGCGCGCTGCTGATTGCCTGTCGCAGGGGAGCAACCTCGTCCTTGCTTGAAGTTAGGCGGAGCAACCTGCCCGCTCTCAGACTTTATGAACGCTTTGGATACAGGGTAGTGGGAGTCCGGGAAAAATATTATCAAAACGACCACGAAGACGCCTTGTTACTTAACCTTGACAGGCTGGATGAAATCCAATTAAGGAACTTTCTCCCCTCCACGAGCGTCTAAATGAGAGCAGTATGCGGTAAAATCTAAAGCGAGAAATTTTATGTCTTCAGAACAACGTTTACAGGAAATTCGCGAAGAAATCACCAAATGCCAGCGCTGCCCGCTGGCTAAGGGTCGCTTAAACACTGTACCTGGTGAGGGTCCCGCAAAGGTGGACGTTATGTTCATCGGTGAGGCTCCCGGGTTCCATGAAAATAAGCAGGGCAAACCCTTTGTTGGGCAAGCCGGTCAGTTTTTAGACGAATTGATACAGGCAGCCGGTGTTGAGCGTGACCAGGTTTATATCACCAATGTGGTCAAATGCCGACCGCCTAATAATCGCGACCCGCTGCCAGAAGAACTGGAAGCCTGCCAGGTTTATCTGGACGAGCAAATCAAGTTGCTGCAGCCCGAAGTGATTGTCACGTTGGGGCGCATATCGATGGCAAAGTATGTCACCGGAGGGCGCATTAGCGCGATCCATGGGCGCACCCATAATGTCAACGGGCAAAAAGTGGTCACAATGTACCACCCCGCCGCGGCACTGCACCAACCGGCTTTGCGTCCTGTTTTGCTTGAAGACTTCTCGCGGTTGAAAAAATTTATCAGTTCCAGGGCAAAGCCAGCCGTGCCCGAAGAGGCCGAAAATCCCACCCTCGGCAAGATCATTGCTGAGGTTATTCCACCGACTCAACCATCCGTGGAACACCCTGAGGAAGATCCTGCCAAAGAATCACTCAATCCAGAAAAAATTGAAGAACAGACACCGCCTGAACAACTAAGCCTTTTTTGAGTATTGGCGAAATCTGTGAGGTAAATAATGGTAAAAGAAGACTTGATTCAAGATATCCAACAAAAACGTGCCAACATCGCCGTGATCGGTCTCGGTTATGTCGGGCTCCCGCTTGCCATTACCTTCGCGAATGCCGGTTTCAATGTAACCGGTATTGACCCTAACGAAGAGAAGGTCGAACAACTGAACAGCGGCGAGAGTTACATCTCAGACGTCACCAACGCGCAGGTTCGCAAGCACATCGATGCCGGCAGACTGCGCGCCACCACTGACTATTCCGTTTTGTCTGAAATCGATGCAGTCTCGATTTGTGTGCCAACCCCGCTGCGCAAAACTGGTGACCCCGACATGTCATACATCGCCAGTGCCAGCAACCAGATCGCGCCCTACCTGCATCGCAGCATGGTTATCGTGCTTGAGTCGAGCACTTATCCCGGCACAACCCGCGAGTATGTATTGCCAAAATTGACCGCTGAGACCAGTTTAAAAGTCGGAGAAGATTTCTTCCTGGCGTTCTCCCCCGAAAGGGTGGACCCTGGTCGTAAAGATTTCACCACCTTCAACACGCCCAAAGTATTGGGCGGGATCACCCCTGCCTGCACCGAGGTTGCCAAAGCCTGGTACCAGCAAGCGATCGAATCAGTTGTGACTGTTTCGACCACCGAGGTGGCTGAGATGACCAAATTGCTTGAGAACACCTTCCGGATGATCAATATCTCGATGGTTAACGAGCTGGCTCAGATGTGTGAACGACTCGATGTGGATGTTTGGGAAGTGATCGATGCCGCGGCTACCAAACCTTTTGGCTTCATGAAGTTCACCCCTGGCCCCGGGCTGGGCGGGCACTGCATCCCGATTGACCCACTTTATCTCTCCTGGAAGATGAAAACTCTGAATTACACAGCCCGCTTCATCGAGCTGGCGTCAGATATCAACACGAACATGCCTCGTTATATTGTCGGTCGCATCCAGGATGCCCTGAACCGCTACAAAAAACCGCTCAACGGCAGCAAGATTCTCGTGCTTGGTGTGGCATACAAACCCAATATCAACGATATGCGCGAATCTCCTGCGTTGGATATCATCCATTTGCTGCGGGAAAGAGGCGCTCTCGTGAGCTACCATGACCCCTTTGTCCCGGAACTGGATTATGACAATATCCAGATGAGTTCAGAAAAAGACCTTGCTGCAGCGATCGAAGCTGTAGACCTGGTTGCGATCATCACCAACCACAGTAAATACGATTACAACATGATCGTTGAAAAAGCCACGCTTGTTTTTGACGCGCGCAATGCGACACAAGACGTTCCAAAAACTGATCTGAAAGTGATCAAGCTCTGATGAGCACCTATGTTGTCACGGGGGCTGCCGGCTTTATCGGATCAAAGGTCGCGGATGCCCTTCTGGGGCAAGGGCATACTATCGTCGGTATTGACAACCTCTCTGCCACTTATGACGTGCGCATGAAACAGCATCGTCTCGAAAGCCTGCTCCCCCAGCCTGGCTTTTCGTTTTTTCAGGCAGATATCACTGAGAGGGAGAACATTAACAAGCTGGTTGAAGTCGCGCCCCAGGCAGTGGCATTAATCAATCTCGCCGCGATCGCGGGCGTGCGTCAAAGCACCACGGATCCGTGGAGCTACCTGGAAACCAATACGCTCGGCACGCTCAACATGCTCGAATATACCCGCCGTCAGGGGGTGCCGAAATTTGTTTTAGCCTCAACGTCCAGCTTGTATGGTGAAAGCGGTCCGTCTGCCCACGTGGAAAGCGCCCGCACAGATTATCCGCTGGCACCGTATGCCGCCAGCAAAAAAGGCGCGGAAGCCTTCGCTCATGCCTACCACCATCTCTATGGAATCGATACCTCGATCGTCCGTTACTTTACCGTCTATGGTCCGGCTGGTCGACCCGATATGTCCATGTTCCGCTTCTGCCAGTGGATCGCCGAAGGCAGACCGGTGACGATTACGGGTGATGGTGAGCAATCGCGTGGGTTCACTTACGTGGATGACATTGCGGCAGGAACATTGCTGGCATTACATGACACAGGATACGAGGTTTTTAACCTGGGCGGGCACGAAGTGATGAGCATCAACCAGGTTGTAGAAACCTTTGAAGATCTGTTGGGTAAAAAGGCTCATAGGGTTTACGTCCCAGCCCACCCGGCAGATGTTTACAGCAACGTCGCCGATGTGAATAAAGCCCGGACCGTTCTTGGCTGGGAACCCCGCGTAGGGCTGCATGAGGGTATGCAGAATTTAGTTAACTGGTACCTGACTAATCGCTCCTGGGCAAAAGACATCGTTACTATATAGGGAGCCGGCAAGCCAGTTCCCTGTTTTCTACCCTGTCTGCTCTGCGCCGGTAAAAGTGCGCGAAAAACACTCAGTATTTCGCATTCGTGGCATCCAATGAGATTTCAAAGAGCGTAGGTTTTTGAGTTTTTAGCTTTTTTGAGGTTTCGATTTTTTTTCTCCTTTTGTCTGTGACAAGGAGAGCCAATGAGGTGCTGTGATAGAGGGAGAAAGCGCATTAATCAAAAAAGGTCCTTTTTCGAAACCGATCTTTCGCACATCCAGACTGTTGGGTCTGAGGGCACCGCTGTTGTTTCCTGGCCGGTTGCCCGCCTGCTTGTGCGGGCGTTCTTAATGTTGGTCGTCTTTATGAAATTGGACGCCTTCGGTAACCCCCCCTCGCACGGTCAGGCGCCCGGCATGATCAAACAAAAAGGGCGAGTCCGAGACCCGCCCTCACTAATCTACCTAAACATGATTTGGCTGTTTCAGGGATATCTGCTCCCTGTTTCCTTTTACCTTGCCGTATTAATTGGCATAATTATGTGTGTGAAGTTTTCGTCACCAACCGGGCGAAGCAAGCCCGGGGTATGCACCGCATTCGTTTCCAGCACGACATTTGGGGTTTTGATCACCTCCAGCGCTTCGCGCAGGTAGCGGATATTGAATGAGATCAGCAGCGGCACGCCGTCTACCGAGGCATCAACCATCACCTCTGAAGAACCCGTTTGTTCAGAACGCGCAGAGATCTCAAGCAGTGAGCTTTTTTCGCCTTCGGTCTCCGGTTGAATATCGAGTTTGGCAATATAGCTGCCTTCGCGGGCGATAATCTCAGTTTGCTTGCAAGCCTTGAGCAGTTGTGCGGTCGAAAGCACTGTGCGGGTCTTGAATGAGGGCGGAACAATAGCGCTGTAATTGGGGAAACTGCCCTCGATAAGCTGTGAAACCAACTGGGCGTTTTTCAACTGGAAGATAACCTGCCCGCGCCCCTGTGGGAAAGCAACCAGCAGGGTCTCATCGCCATCAGAGGCGATCCTGCTCAATTCTGAAAGTGCTCGCGCCGGTACAAGAGCGTCAAAGTTTTGGGGGACTTTTTGAGCCATTTCAGATTTGGCGATCGAAATACGGAAGCCGTCAGTCGCCGCCATCTCCAGTGTGTGCCCATTGAAACTCATATGCACACCAGTCAGGTTTGGGCGTGCATCATCGGTTGAAGCCGCGAATACCACCTGTTCAATTTGATCTTTAAAGTTCTCTACATTTAAGGCGATCGCTTCATCGAGGTTTGGGGTCGGCATGGGCGGGAACTCTTCGGCACTGATGCCTTTGATATCGGTGTTGAGGGTGCCGCACTTCACGTTCAAAGTTTGGGAGTGCTCGTCGACCGTGAGGGTGACTTCATCGTTCGGGAGGTTGCTTACCATATCAACAAAGGTCCTGGCAGGAACTGTCAGCCCGCCCTCCTGCTCAATTTTCGCACCGATCCAGGCGCTGATGCCCAGCTCGAGGTTGGTGGCTGAAAGGCGCAGGCGACCATCGTCGGTCCTGATCAGGATATTCGAGAGCACCGCGAGGGTGCTTCGCGAAGTAACCGCGCGTGAAACAGTGCTGACACCGTGGGCGAGTTGCTGTTGTTGAACGATGGCTTTCATGGAACCTCCAGGGATTATGGCGTTTTGTATCAGTTAAGTATACCGTTAAGCTTGCTTTTTTTCCACAAAAATTACCCGTTTTGGCTGGCAATGATACAATTAACAAAACTTTTTTTACAACTTATTGCCATGCCAAGATCCTCGGTTCAACTATCAGTAAAATTACTGTTTCGATTATATTTCCTATTCACTTTTGCTGCCCTAGGCATGCTGTTGGCTTTCTTGTCGCTGCAATATGATTCGCTTGGTTTCAGCGGCATCCAAATCAGCACAATAATGATCGTAGGCTCGGCGGCTTTGATCCTGGTGGCACCCAGATATGGTTTGCTCTACGACCGTGCAATCGATAAGCGCCAGGTTCTGGTCATCTCTCTCGTGATTATGGGGGTTTCATTAAGCTCGGTCGCCTGGTTAAAAGCGTTTGTGCCGATATTATTCGCCTACATGATCTATCGTATGGTAATGGGACCATATTATTCGATTTCAGAGAACCTCTCTTATGCAGTTGCCGCCAAATCAACCGATAAAGGCAATTCCAGTTTCGGCTCAATCAGGCTGTGGGGTTCAATTGGCTATGCTATCGCCACCGTGTTTGCCGGGTGGCTTTACCAGTCCTTTGGAATCACCATTAACACCATGCTCTTCCTGGTATTCACCGGACTAAGCGTGGTGGTGCTGCTTTTGATGCCCGATTCTGTTTTTAAGGTGGAGGAAGAAGAAGAGGCAAAGGAAAGCCTCAGCATCCCGGCTGTGCTAAAACTGGTCGTTTCGCATCGCTTTTTGTGGCTGATGGTGCTGGCGCTGGCAATATCAGATCCGACCCAGGATGGTGTACGTTCGTTTGAACCCATCTACATGAGCAACCTCGGGCTCGGGGCGGGGATGGTTGGGCTCGCCAGTTCGTTGAGCGCAATCGGAGAAGTACCTTTCATGATGTACGCCGATCGGGTGATTCGCAAGATTGGCATTCAGCGAATCATTGTCGCTGTCATCCTTTTTGACCTCGTCAGACGCTTGTTGGTCTGGTTCTTCCCTTCAGCTGCCATGGTTTTTGCCACCAGCATCATCACCTCGGTAAGCTTCACCTTCCGCCTGGTAGGCACGCTGATGCTTGTCAATCTCTCACTGCCAAAAAGGGTTGTCAACACTGCCCATGCTTTCATCTATGTGACCCTGTTTGGGGTCGGATACATCGTCAGCAACGCCTTGAGTGGGCTGGTGGTTGACCGCTTTGGTAACCGCGAGGTCTACCTGGTCGCGGCGGCGTTAAACTTACTCTCACTGTTTCTCGCCCTCAGTGCGGGCAGGTTCGAGCCTAAACTCACGCCTGTTGGAGGGAAGAATGAGTGATCTGAAAGCTCTGCGCCCGGCTGATCCGAGATTGGCTGAATTACTGTCCGATTTTCCAACGCGGATACACGGCACCCAAAAACCGGTAATGAACGAAGAAGAAACTGCCCGGGTCTTACAGCTCGCAGAGATCGCAGGCATTCCGGTGGTGGTTGACGGTGGCTGGGCGGTGGACGCGCTTTTAGGCTGGCAAACCCGGGAGCACGCCGACCTTGACCTGGCGATTAACCAGCAATATTTACCCCGGCTGTTAAATATTTTACGCCGGTTGGATTACCAATATTTACCGCGGGCAGATGAGTGGCTGCATAATTTTGTGCTCGAGAATGGCGCTGGACACCAGGTTGATCTGCACAGTTTTGTTCGCAACAGTAAGGGGCAGATCATCGGTGGCGTACAATACCCGGGAGATTCCCTGACCGGGCAAGGGCGAATCGCCGGCATGAATGTTGCCTGTATTCACCCCGAATGGTTGGTTGACTTTCACCTGGGATATGATTTTGATCATCAGGACTACATGGATGTTCAATATATTTGCAATTTGTTCAAAATCAACCTTCCACCAGAGTACCAGGAATATGCCGACAGGCTCTATGAACGCGGAGAGCCTGGCAGGTGGAAACTGCCAGAAAAGTTCACCATCCGGGTGCCGCGAAGCCCGGCAGAATATCTGTCTTTCACCAGTATCCTCGACAAGAGCAAGCCCGACAAACTCTCATCCGAAACCCAATCAGCCTTCCTGGAAATGTTGGAAAAATGCAAGAGCACGCCACCGATTTCGCTGCAATGTTTACGAGAGGCAAGCTTTCGCATCGGGGTGCTTTTGTTGGAAAACGGTCGCGGCATTGGCGCTTGTGAACTTTTCCCTCCCATAACAGATGCTGGAGCAGAGCAATGGGTGGTTCGCCAGGTCTCATTAGCAAAACGATCTGAATATGCTTCGCTTTTCCTGTCTCTTTTGAACAGGGCAATTGAAGAGGCTCGCAGGGCAGGGGCAACCACGCTGCTGGCTCTGCCGCTGGATGATATCAACCAACCTCGGGAAGCCCTCCTACAACGTTATGACCTTGGTGAAATTGGCTTTGCAAGCTTTTTTGCGCGGGCTGGTTTTAAGCGCCTCGAGCCTGTTCCTGGCAGCCGCTGGCAGTGGGGCTCATAGAATTTATACGAGGATTCGCTACTTTTTTGTTAAGCTTGTGTTTCTATATTAGTAGAAATGTTGAAATAATCAATTTCGTTTGTGATAGCACTGCCGATTTGCTCACGTCCTGAACCTACCCTTACTATTGTGATAATTTCATAGCCAACAATCCTGTAATAGCCTCAGATTCGGAGTCCGGTTTACCTGCATTCTACATTTTAGATCCAAAATTTCCAAATTTAGAATTGTTACGATTCCTTGCACAGAGGTACATTTTCGCGTTATTACTGTTAAACTTAATCGTGCAACCTCACCCTCTGCATTGGTTGAAATTGGAGGATAGTATGGTCAAAATCGTAACTGACAGCGCTTGTGACCTTCCCGAAGATCTTACCCAAGAATTTGGCATCATTAAAGTGCCCACACACATTATTTGGGACGGAGAAGATTATCTGGACAGCGTGACGATGACAGCCGATCAGTTTTACCAACGGTTGCCCGCTACCGACGCGATTCCCACATCTTCCCAACCCAGTATGGGTGAATTTCTGGCGGCATTTAAGCAAGCAGCTTTGGAGGGTGCCAGTGTTATCATCTGTCTTACTGTCAGTGGCAAACTGAGCGGCACGTTTGATTCGGCAAGTGCTGCCGCAAAAGAAAGCCCGGTGACGGTGCACGTTGTCGATACTCGTTCGATCTCCATGCAGCAGGGCTTCCAGGTGCTGGCAGCGGCAAGGGCGGTTCGCATGGACGCCACGGTGCAACAGGTGTTGGATTCGATTGAGAAGGTGCGCCAAAAAGTTATCTTTTCTGTGGGATTGCCAACGCTAACAAACCTTGCCCGCTCAGGCAGACTTGGACCAGCATTTAAACTCTTCAGCAACGTAGTAATTTCGGTACATCCGTTGGTGGCGGTGAACTCAGAAAGCGGGAAAATTGATCCGATCGGATTGGCACGAACAAAAAAGTCTATGCTCGATAAGGTTTTCAACCACTTCAAGCAAAAAATCGGCGCAGGGTTAAAACTTCATGCAGCGGTCATGCATGGCGCTGCCTCTAAAGAGGCTGACTATTTAAAGCAACGCATTCAGCAGGAACTGCAACCTGTTGAGCTTATCCTGACCCCCACTGGACCGGTGTTGGGGGCGCATGCCGGCAAGGGCGCGGTCGCGATTGCCGGATATTACGAATAATTCCGTAACTCCGTCATCTGGAGCGTTAAATTATTAAATGTCAGAGCAGGGTATCTACTGCGCTAACAACGACAGAGCGGTAGCATCCGCAATCAGGATCACATCGGGGTGCAGCTGCAGTATTGATGCTGGCACCATCGGGTCGACGGGTCCTTCCACCATCGCCTTGACCGCCTCAGCCTTGCCATTCCCACTAGCCAAAATCAAAATTCGTTTCGCAGCCATAATCGATTTCATCCCCATCGAGATCGCCTGGCGAGGGACTTCTTCTTCCGATTCAAAGAAACGGGCGTTGTCTTCAATTGTAGTTTCGTTCAAATCAACCAGTCGGGTTTGCGTTGAGAAAACCTGGCTGGGTTCATTGAAGGCGATGTGCCCTTTGCTGCCAATGCCGAGCAACTGCACATCAATGCCCCCCATGCAGACGATAAGGTCATCATATTCCCTGCCATAAGCGTTTGGATCATCTGCCAATCCGTCGGGGATATGAGTATTCCCGGGGGTGATGTCGATATGGTTAAAAAGGTGCTCCTGCATATAGTGACAATAGCTCTGTGGGTGCGTGGAGGGCAACCCATAATACTCATCGAGGTTGACCGTTCTCACGTCGCAGAAGCTGAGCTCCTCCTGACGATGAAAACGGATCAATTCCCGATAGGTGCCCAACGGGGTCGAGCCAGTTGCCAGACCGAGAACACTGTTTGGTTTCAATTGAACCTGGGCGGCGATGAACCGGGCTGCTTTTCGACTCATGTCGTTGTAATCTTGCGCTTTGATGATCAACATGTCCAACTCCTTGAAACAGGGATAATTCCGACAAGATTATACTGCATCGGTTTGGAAGGTGACAGGCGCAGCATCGACAGGAGTGTATAATCTAAGCAAATATCCACCAAAACAGAATGAGGAGATTATGACTGATAAATTAGCCTGGATAGACGAGGAACTCAACACCCTCAAGGAAACCGGATTTTATAACAAAATTCCCACCATGGACTCAGCCCAGGGTCCGGTTGTGACAATTAACGGGAAAGAAGTGCTCAACTTTTGTGCCAACAACTATCTTGGGCTGGCGAACCACCCCCGCCTCGTCACGGCAGCCAAAGAGGCTATGGATAAATTTGGCGTCGGACCAGCCGCAGTACGTTCGATTGCCGGGACAACCAGCCTGCATGTCGAGCTTGAAAAACGCATGGCGGCGTTTAAACGCGTGGAAGCAGCCATCACCTTCCAGTCAGGCTTTACTGCCAATGGTGCCGCCATCCCGGCACTGGTCGACAAAGAAGACGCGATTTTTTCTGATGAGCTGAATCATGCCTCAATCATCGATGGATCCCGTCTTTCGAGGGCTAAAATTTACCGCTTCAAACATGCCGATGTGGAAGACTTCGAGAAGGTCGTCAAGGCTGCCCAGGGCGACTACCGCCGGGGATTAATGATCACTGATGGTGTTTTCTCGATGGATGGTGACTACGCACCGCTCGACAAACTGGTTGACGTCTCGAAAAAATATGACCTGATGACCATGGTCGATGATGCTCACGGCGAAGGTGTTATGGGCGAAGGCGGTCGCGGAATCGTAGACCACTTCAAACTGCATGGTCAGGTTGACATCGAAGTCGGCACCTTCAGCAAAGCCTTTGGTGTCGTCGGAGGCGTGGTTGCCGGTAATGCCAGGATCATCGAATGGCTGCGTCAGCGCGGGCGCCCCTTCCTGTTCTCCTCGGCTGTGACCATCCCTGATGTGGCTGCCTGCCTGGCTTCCGTCGATTTGCTGGAGGAATCAACTGAATTGGTTGATCGCCTGTGGGCAAACGCACGCTTCTTCCAGGAAGAGATGCGAAAGCTGGGGTTTGACACCGGCATGACACAAACACCGATCACCCCGGTCATGTTGGGCGACGTACAGCTGGCACGTGAGTTCAGCCGCAGGTTGTTTGATGAGGGCATCTTTGCCATTTCCCTGGGCTTCCCAACCGTTCCGATGGGCAAAGCCCGCATCCGTGTGATGATTTCTGCCTCCCACAGCCAGGATCACCTCGAACAAGCTCTGGATGCCTTTGAGCGGGTCGGAAAACAACTGGGCAAAGGCGCCTAACCTCAGGTTCATAGCCAGACAGGGTTATGACCCCGATGCAGAAGGCAGCGTTTTCTGCTTCCACCAACTGGCGAAAGTGCCGGGTGTAAAGCCCTCAGAAATCAAGGAGGCTAAACAGGCTGACAGAGTTTTTGTCAGCCTGATGAATTTGTCTGGACAAGTGTGTTTCAATGTTACAATTTCCTTGCCGACCTGAGCATCTAGGGTTCCGCTGCGACATGTTCGCAGGGCTGGACCAAGCGTTGCAAAAGCGAAAGCGTAGCACCGGATCGGATAAAAACCGGGAGGGGTTAGGTAGGCATTCTTTCATCATTTAGAGAAAAGGAGTGCTGAAATGTCATTATCCCAACGAAATAAAGCTATCATTCAAGCCCTGTTCGTGACCTTATTATGGTCTAGTTCATGGGTATTAATCAAACTATCAATCGACGAGATACCACCGCTAACTTTTGCGGGGTTGCGATATATGCTCGCCTTCCTGGTGCTTCTGCCAGGTTTGTTCACAAAGCGATATTTCATTCAAAAAATGACAAAAAATGAGTGGGGGGTCTTGCTGCTATTGGGGGTGGTTTATTACGCGTTTACCCAGGGCGGTCAATTTTTGGCGCTGAAACATCTTGACGCAATCACACTCAGCCTGATGCTCAATTTTTCGGCTCCCCTCATTGCGATTATCGGTTTGGTCGTCCTCCATGAGCCAGTAGCAAAACTTCAATGGACAGGCATCGTTGTCTTTTTACTTGGTGTTCTGGTTTATTTCCTCCCCCAAGCCAGCCTGCCAAAGAACGCGCTCGGTGTGACCTTGGGGGTTTTTACCATACTATCGAATGCGGTTGCCTCTGTGATCGGCCGTTGGGTGAATCGGGGCAAAAGCCTGGACCCAATCATTGTGACGGGCATCAGCATGGGTTTTGGGGCGCTCTTACTGCTGGGAAGTGGTTTCGTCGTTGAGGGTCTGCCGAATTTGAGCGGGAGGTCTTTGTTGATCCTGCTCTGGTTGGCGGTAGTCAATACCGCTTTCGCTTTCTGGTTATGGAATAAGAGTCTGCAGGTGCTGACGGCAATGGAATCAAGCATGATCAACAACACCATGCTAATCCAAATCAGCCTGCTCGCCTGGTTATTCCTGGGAGAGCGCCTGAGCTGGGTTGGGGTAGTTGGTCTGGCGATTGCCAGTGCTGGCACGATTTTGGTAAATCTCAGACCCGGCAAGAAGCAATTAGCTGGTTGAACTTCGCAGCCTGGTTTTAGGTTCGCATCTTTTCACGAGATTTTGATAGAGGGATCGTTGTTGGTAGCGATCAGGTTGCCCCAGGCTTTTTCGCTGTGCAGTTGGTGAGGGTAAGTATAGTAACCTCTCCAGTAGCGCTCTTAGGCACAGCTTAAGAGACTATTCACCTTGCAACCTGGTAATTATTGGCGTGTCTTTATCCAGAAAGCCTGCGTTTACGCAGCCAGATCCATAATGGCTGCAGGAGTTTGCGAATTGTATATTTGACTGTCATCGCCGAGATTTTCTTGCCGCCATCGCGGTAATGCACCCGCAGCATCTCAGGCCAACAGCGATCGTCATCGGCAATCGATTTCGCGCCTTCGTGCAGCCTGAAGGCTGCCCACAACTCGGGCACATAGAGCAGCGGCGCGTGAGTCGCCAGTCGGGTCCAGAGGTCGTAATCCATTGCAAAGTAGAAGCTGTCGTCCAGCGGAGCGACTTTGCGCCACAGGTCCGCCCGGAAAAAGGCGGTTTGCTGGGGAATATGCACATAGCCGCGGCGCAGCTTTGCCAGGTCGGTTTGCGCAGCCGGAAACTTGCCTATCACCTTGCCTTCGGTGTTGATCCAGTCACAATCAGCATAAACCATGCCCACCTCCGGGTGTTGCTGCAGCTGCCGAACTGCTGCGCTGACCGCGCCTGGGTAGAGGATGTCATCTGAGTTCAGCCAAGCCATAATTTCGCCGCCAGCCCGCGCAAAGCCCTGGTTGATGGCATCTGTCTGTCCTTTGTCCTTCTCGCTCTGCCAGTAAGCCAGACGGTCGGCGTATTTCTGGATGATCTCGGGGCTATCGTCTGTGGAACCACCGTCGATAACGATATATTCGATGTTGGGGTAATCCTGCTCCAGAACGGAAAGCATGCTTTCCTCAAGAAAACGCGCCTGGTTGTATGAAGGCGTGACGATCGAGACTAGCGGCTGAGGGTTTGGCATGCGTTTATTATAGATGAAGCCTCATAAATGGGGAAACGAGATGTAGCAGCGCCTTACAACTGCCTCCAGGAAATGCTTGCCACATTCCGACCGGCGACAAGCAGCCGTAAAAGCATTAACGTAATGCTGGGTCACATGGAGCGGGATCTACAACCGCTTGTATTGGTCTTTGCGCTTGCGGTCGTAACCGGCTCGTGAACGGACGATGCCAAAGGCAGAAAGGGCGGCATATGCCATTCGCCGGACAGTTTTAAGCGGAGGTATGGGTTGATACCGCAGCATCCGGGCGTAGGCTTTGAGGGCTTCTTTGTAATTGCCCGCCTCAACCAGGTAAAAAGCGTTGATACGGTGCGCACCCGCCCAGATTTTCTTGAAGATCTGAGCACTAAGTGGGTAAAAGCGCTCGTCTTCGCCCAGCCATCGCGCCAACCTGAAAGCTTCCTCGCCAAACTCTTGAGCATGGGCGATGTTTTTGGCATCAGAATGCATGCGCGCCGCAGCCCAAACTTTGCCGTGAACATATTGGGGCTCGGCAATCGCTGCCATCCGCAACCAGAGCTGCACATCCAGCAGGTAGTTGTAGCTGAGATCCAGGTAACCAGCTTGCTCCAGTACCTCGCGGCGCATGAAAACGCCGGGCTGACCGATTATTTTGAAGCTCATCAGGTCTTGCAGTTTCCAGTCGCCGTATCGCATCAGATTGAAAGCCCTTCCGTTTTCATCAATCGATTCGACATCGCTGAAAACAAAGCCAGCTTCAGGATACTGCCTGAATGCTTCCACCGCTTCAGCGATCGCCCCTGGATAGTAGCGATCATCGGAATTTAACCAGCCGATAATTTCGCCAGTTGCCTGGGTAAAGCCCTTATTGACCGCATCTGCCTGCCCGCGATCCTTTTCGGAAACCCAGCCCGCCAACCGGTGGGCATATTGCTTGACAATCTCAACGCTGTTATCGCTCGAACCGCCATCAACGACCCAATATTCGATGTTTGGGTAATCTTGCTCGAGCACGGAGAGAATGGTTTGCTCAAGGAAGCCTCCCTGGTTATAAGACGGCGTGACTATTGAGACCAGCGGTTGGTTAGGCATGGGTGAATTATAGCTGATGTCAAAACGACTGCCATTGAAAACAGCCGGTCAAAATACCGGCATATTCGGATATTCTCTACTTGAACAAACTTTCGTAGTCGACTTTATCGAAAATATCGAGTTTACCGCCAACGGTCGCGTCGAGGATTTTGCGGTCTGATTCTTCATAAGCCCGGCACGCCATGCGATAGCCCAACTCTGAGGTTTCAAGGTCGGGCAGCTGCCAACGAAAGCCTTTACCGAAGTAAGAAGCGGAAAAGTGATTCGGGTCGTCACCTTGAGACTGAATGGTAGTGTTGGGTTTGCCCTTGGTGGCAAAACTATGATCAACGCCGATCAGGATAACCTCGCTGAAGCCCAGGTGATATGCCAGCTGCAGGCACACGTTGGTGACAGTCGCGCCTTCCCAAACCCGACCACGAACATCTTTTGAAAATTTGGGCGAGGTGTAAGAGGTGTAAATAAAGTGCGTCCAGGGGTCCATTGTTAACCACTTGCGTGCCCGCCAGGCGAAAAACTTTGGCATTTGCAGGTTGCTAAACTCCTCAACCGACTGCTCCACTACCAGGTCGTTCACACAAACCAGGATATCCGGGCGAAACCCCAGCTCGTCAGCTGCCAGAAAAATGCGGTTCATGCCGATGCAAAAGTCGTTTTCCAGTTTTGAGAGGTCGGTGTTTTTCAAAGAAGGACCATTGCCAACCACGAAGCAGCGCTCGCCTTTGTGACTGTCCTTGAGGGCAGCCAGCCGGCGTTTTGACTCTCTTCGCCAGGGGTGACAACTTGCAACCGGGAGTTCAGGCAGCCGTCGCAAACCGTCATAAATGCGGCGTGCAAAATCCATCAGTCTTTCTTGAATTGTTGCCATATTACTCTGTGCTCAGACGACAGGTGGCGCCGCCATCCACCACAAGCCCTTGCCCGGTGATGAAGCTTGAAGCAGGATCGCCCATAAAGTAGATCACCGATGCAATCTCCTCAGGTTCCGCCACCCTTCCGTTAACTGTCCTGGCAGCCAAAGCAGCCAGCTGCTCTTCTTCTGTCGTTTCATCAGCACAACCGCGGTGAAATCCAGCCCGCAGCATGGGCGTATCGACCGCGCCGGGCAATACTGCGTTCACGCGAATGTTATCCGGGGCAAATTCAATCGCCATGGCACGGGTGAGTGCCAAAAGCCCGCCTTTGCTAGCAGCATACGCTGCAATATTCGCTGAGGTCGCGACGGCGTGAACCGACGAAACATTTACAATTGAGCCACCGCCTTCAGCCTTGAGCAAAGGATGCGCTAACTTCGCGCCAAGAAATATGCTGCGCAGGTTCGAGCCCATAACCGCGTCCCATTCCTCCACGGTGGTCTCAAGTAAAGGCTTGGTCACCTGAAAGGCAGCGTTATTGACCAACACATCCAGGGTTGGAGTGAATTGTCTGGCGCGCTCGTAAATCAATTCCAGGTTTTCAGGAACAGAAATATCAGACTGGATGTAGAGACCATTTTGCGGAAAACCATCAAAACAGGGCAGACGGTCTACCCCGATCACTTGAAAGCCGCGTTGATTGAAATAGGCAACTGCTGCCCGACCAACCCCCCCGGCAGCACCGGTGATTAAAACGGTTTTGTTTTTTTGACTCATAATAACTCTTCTCTTCCTGCTTCTGACCTAAATTATCACTCTACTTACTGCAACTACTCTTATTTTTCCATCGCTTTCAGGCTTTCAACGTCCCCCACCGGGATGCTCAGACCGATAAGCAGGTTTCTGATCGAATTCCAGTGGATGCGTTCCCAAAAAAATGGGCTGCTGTTGGTATTGTGCGGTGAGAGGATCACATTGTCCATTTGTTTTAAGGGGCTGTCGACTGGCAGTGGTTCTTTTTCAAACACATCCAGTGCCGCGCCTCTCAGGCGCCCCTCCTTCAGAGCCTCGATCAGGGCATCCTCATCCACAACCGGACCGCGGCAGGTGTTAATCACCACTGCTGTCGGTTTGACGTGTTTGAGGGTCTCGGCATTGATCAGGTGGTAGGAGGTCGGGTTCAGCGAAGTGTTCAGGCTGATGTAATCGGAACGCTCCAGCAAATCTTGCAGGCTGGTCATTTCAATGCGTTGTTCGATGATGAAATCGGGCTCGATCTCGATAATATCATTCGCCAGAATCTTCATCCCAAACGGTCGCGCTCGGCGGATGACCGCCTTGCCAATATTGCCAACCCCAATCACGCCCAGGGTCGATTCCATCAGGGTGTGACCGGCAATTTTTTTCCATTCGCCGGTTTTCATCGCCCGGTCCATCCAGGGCACATTGCGGGCAAACGCCAGCATATTCGCCAAAACACTTTCAGAAACCGGAACGGTAAAGGCGTTGGGGGTCCGGAAAATCTTAACTCCATACTCATCAGCCGCTTCCTGGTCCAACGCGTCAATACCGGTGCCCCATTTCGACAGCACTTTCAGATGGGGGGCGCAGGCAGCAATCACCTTGGCTGTGTATTTATCGTCGCCGCAGATTGTGCCTTCAAACTGCCCTGCGTATTCTAAAATTTCTTCTTCGTCCAGGCGTTCGTTTACTTTCGGCGTGACCACTTTCAGCCCAAAGGATTCCAAAATAGGTGTAAAGCGGTGCATGGAGGGCAGGATATAAGGGGCAGTAATCAAAACAGTTCTCATAATACCTCGGTTATTTTTGTTGTTGCATTAAGCTTTCGGCGAGCACAAAATCGTGCTCTTCGTCGATGTCAGTGGCTTCGAGCGCATCCATCTCGAACATCAGCGGGCGTTCGCCCAACCGATTGCGGCGGGTCAGCAGTGTTTCGCGCATGAACAGATAAAGACAAGAATTTTCTTCGTAAACAGGCGGAAGGTCCTGAGTGCGCAGCAGGATGGCAGGATTGTGGTTGATCGCCCTTCCAAGTTGATCCCACAGGCGCGTCTGTAGTCGGGTCACACTGAAAAGCGAATCGTACTCAGGATAAAATTTGCGCAGATCCTGAATCGCCCTTGAGATCGTCTCAGATTTTAGCAGCGGGTTGGTGGCGTGGGTCTGCAAATAAAGATCCGCGGGGACCTGACCGGTATCATGGACGAGAATTTCATTTGTCGGCGTGGTATCGGCACACAGGTGATCAGGGCGCAGCAAAATGGTCACTTGTGGATAATCTTTTGCCAAACCATCGATGATAATTGGCGAGTCAGTGTCAACCACAACCTGGTTGATCTCCGGGCAGCGCAGCAGCGTTTCTATTATGTGAGCATAGAGCGGTTTAGCGCACATCGGGCGGTAGTTTTTGCCAGGCACGCGCTTTGAGTCGTGCCGCATGGGCACCAATGCAACAATACTTTCGAGTTTCATTCTTCGCCCTCTCTGAGCATAAAATCTCCATTCCGCAAAATCCCATCGCTAACTGCCGCGAGTGTGGTCGAGTTTGCTGGAAGAAGTTTTTGCCAATCAAAGTCTTTTAGTTTTACATAGCCAGCCCAGATGCCCTCTGGCTCAAGATATTCATTGAAACTAAGCGATGACCGGTAGAGCTGCCAATAGAGGAAGCGGCGGGCGTTGGTATTGAATCGATCGGGCACCTCAACCTTGTCGACCTGCAGCAACTCTTCCAATTGCGCTAAATAATCGCTTTTACTGGCGGGAAACCAGACAACATCCGAGGCGCTGTAGCGGGCTTTGCCAGCAGAAAGCACCCCCGCGCCGAGGATTGAAGCTTCCATGCCAATGGTGGAATTGTAGATCAAGACGAATTTCGCCATTCGGATCAAATCGTACGAATTGATATATTGCTGCGGCGGAACGAAACGGATATTTCGCAGCTGCTCCACATTGCGCGTTTGTGCCCACTGGGAAACTGATTCTTCGCTGGCTTTTCCCAGGCGTGCTTCGTCTGGGTGAGCGCGAATCACAAAAAGCGTTTCCGGGTGGTGTCTGGCAATGTCGAGAATTTGATCCAGCCAGGTAAACATATCTTCAAAAATCACATTGGCATGTGGTTGGCTGGTGTCGAAAATTACATTGGTAAAAACTGGCACAACCTGCTTAAATTCTGAGGCAAATTGCAGAAACTCGGGGCTGAGCTGGCTCATCTCTGGCCAGAACTGCACCCCTGCCATATGGAAATCGCCCTTAAACCGGGCGCTGAGATAGGCATCCAGCCTTTCGTTTTGGCGTTCATTCAAGGAAAAATCAACAGGGAGGTCGAGGTCATAAGCGGTTGCATCGCCATCTGTGAAATAAGCGCTGAGCGGCTGCATTCCGACCTCATGGCTGATCACGCGAATGCCGCGCCTTTGGGCAAGCCATCGGGCGGTCGCTTCGGGGTATTGAAGTCCGTTGAAGACCACCACAGCCTGTGGGTCGGTTTCATCGAGCAGCTTTTCAAACTGCATTGCCAGCGACCACGCAGATTTGAGGTAGTTTCTGTATAAATCGCGGGTATAGTGATCGTCAATCAGGTGGTGCCGGCGTAAAATCCATCGAATTGACGGCAGAGACAATGCCCCCAGGGGGATGCCCAGGTATTCGAAACTCATCAATCCAGGCAAATCGTGGGGTGCAAGTGCCTTTCCAAATTCAATATCAGCCTGGAATTCAAAATATCTGACCTGGCTGTTCGAGAAGGTGGCTTCTGACTGCCTCAGGCAGCCCGCGCAGGGCGGAGGGGCATTGGGGTCGCGCCGATTTGTACCCAGGACGCAGGGTTTCATTCCGGCATTGCAGACAAAATGAACCACCGGCACTCCTTGCAGGCTCAATGACCAGGCGCTCGCGACGGCAAAACCGGCATTCAGGCTCAAACCTGTCAGTCTGGTGGAGGCATCAAAAAAAATAACCGGTCGCTGATCTGTAACAGGTGTATGCTCAAAGACCTCGCGGGATTTCGCCCGCAGCTTTCCCTGATTCTTACCGTGAGAAAGCTCCCGCCTTACCCGGCGCACCAACCGGTTGGGAAAATTAAGCTTGCTCATCTCACTGGCTTATCCGTCTCAATTTCTTCATTGACGACTGTTCACTGTCATAAACTTGCTTAACGCCATCACCGAGGGCTTTTTCGGTCACGCGAATATATTTAACCAGTGTGGCAATTCCTTGCGGCTCCACCGATGCGCTTTGGTCTGAGCCCCACATCACCCGGTCGAGCGTGATATGGCGTTCCACCAAGCTGGCGCCCAATGCTGAAGCCACCACGGTCGGCACCAAACCAACTTCATGACCAGAGTATCCTATCGGGCAGCGGAAGGTTTCGCGTAGGGTCTGGATCATGCGTAGGTTAAGCTCTTCGGGCGGGCAGGGGTATGAGCTGGTGGTGTGACAAAGAACGATATTATCTTCTCCCAGCAATTCTACCGCTTCCCTGATCTGCTCCATGTTCGACATGCCCGTCGAAAGAATAAGCGGCTTGCCCGTATCGCGGTGGGCACGCAGCAATTCTTTGTCGGTCAACAAAGCTGAAGGGATCTTGTGGGTTAAAGGGTTGAACTTTTCCATGAGTTCCAGGGAAGGAATATCCCACGAAGAGGCAAACCAGTCCAAACCGAGCTCCCTCGCATAACGGTCGATCTCAGTGTAATCTGCTTCGTCAAACTCAACCTTATAACGGTAATCAAGATAAGTCATGTAACCCCAGGGTGTATCGCGCATTTGTCCCTGCTGATCCAGGGGCACACAAATTTCGGGTGTGCGTTTTTGGAACTTGACTGCATCAATGCCAGCTTTTTTTGCTGCTAACATCAGGCTTTTAGCAATTTCAAGGTTGCCATTGTGATTAATTCCGATTTCTCCAACAATATAGGTGGGGTATCCATCCCCTACATTGCGTTGTCCAAGCTTAATCGTTTTTCTCATAGTATCCTTTCCTGAGCCAAATAGCTGCCAATCAGGTGCATATCGCATTGCTCAGTGCACTTGATTCCAGGTTTCAGATCAAAATGTGCCTGACGGAAAGCCTGGTAAGTCTCTCCATTCCAGATATCATAGAGGCTGTGGTTGCGGGTGTCACCCAGGATGATTTCATTGTTAAAGTCCTCGACGCACTCCGCGCACTCTCCATTCGACTTGATCGTCATGGACGACCAGGGGAACTGACAAAATTCCTGCCAGTGAATGGATTCTGTGGTTTGTTTGTTGTCTTCGTACCAAGTTTGGTCCTGGCTCTTGAGGTAAATGTACACATCCAACCCTTCGAAAGCTTCCACTAACTTCTGATATTCTTCACGCTGCCAGGGTTTGTTCAGGTTGATCATGGTGATAACGATGGTGGTTTTGTAATTCTTTTGTGCCTTAAGATCCAGCAATCTCAAAATGTTACGGTAGGCTTGCGTGAAGTTGGAGGCATCTCCGCGCACACTTTTGTGGCGCAGGTCATCCACGCTTTCGATCGAATACTTTACGTAGCCAAGACCATTCTCAAAAGTTTCGATGGTCCGGTCCATATTGATGTTAGCGGGATTGCACGAGAAATACGATTCAAGCCCTCGTTCGGTCATCCATTTAACATATTGAGGGATGTGCCTGTCCAAAAGTGGGTCGCCGTAACCATGCAAAACGATCACGCGAGGGATGATGTAGAGGAAGAAGTGGTTTTCGCTCATATCATTGCGTGAAACGCCATAATAACTTTCTGCGAAATCCTCCCAGCGGTTCAGTTGTTCATGGCTGAAAGGTCTCAATTGGTCGATCACGCACTTAAAGAGTTCGGGAGCCATTGTCTCAACCGGTCTGGTCATCATGGTGGTACGGGGGCACATTTCACAGCGCATATTGCAAGCGTTGGTGGTCTCAATGTTATAGACCACAGGATTGGGATCGCGATAACTCTCAAGCAGCCCTTCCAGTTCTGACCGTGAAAATTGCTCTCCAGCACTAAGGCGTTTCTTCAAGTCTCCGACCTTCATATAAAATTCAATATCGATCATCGTTGTTTGACATCCTTTGTTCGATTTTTTTACTTGTCAAATTGCTCTAAAATTTTTTCAATCAGTTCACGCACTGCACCATCACCACCAGCGTGACCGAGCACCAGGTCGGCTTGCCTGCATACCCGTGGGTGTGCGTCTGATGGGCAGGCAAAGAACCCGACGAATGGCAATACTGCCAGGTCGTTTAGATCGTTGCCAATATAGATGATCTGGTTTGGATCAAGGTTTCTTTCTTTTATCAGTGCCTTGATTGCCTCGTCTTTATTTAAGATAGACTGAAAAACCTCGATACCCAGTTTGCGCGCACGGGCGCTGACCACCGGGTTGGTTTCGCGCGACATGATCATTGCTTTTATGCCTGTCTGTCGTTTGAGCATGTCCAACCCAAATCCGTCGGAACGACTAGCGCGCACGCTCTCGTGCCCATCCTGGTTGGTATAAACCTTGTCGTCGGTCAGAACGCCATCAAAATCCATGATCAGGTGGCTGACCCTTACAGGAAAACCACGTCGGTTTCTGAGTGGATCGACCGCCTTGATGCGGAGATCGCTCATTAACCGAGCTGAATTTTTGAAATCTTCAATTGTGTCGATATCGACCGTATAAAGGGGGTCGATGATCAGCGGGAAGATCACATCGCCTGTCAGGCTGTGTTTTTCCAAAATCGTGCTGGTCCTAATCGCGTCGATGTGCCCGGTCTGCCAGAAGGTGTCCGGCAGCGCTTGCCTGGGTGCGTTATACGGTTCGTCAAGCCCCGCAACTCTTAAGAGCGGTTTAAGCTGACCACTGCTCGAAATGCGCCACATCTTGAAGGGGTTTTGACCCGATGCCACCACCCCACGAACGCAATCAGCCTCAGGATGTTGGATCAGGGTATTGATGGCATCATCCACCAGCCCGACCGGTCTGACCGGTGATGTTGGGCGCAGTTGGACAACGATATCTGGCTGGTAACCCTCATTTTCACGCAGCCATTTCAGGGCGTGTTCGAAAACCGGAAGGTCGGTGGTGTCATCCTGGGCGAATTCGGAGGGGCGCATGAAGGGTACCTCTGCTCCCCAGGCTCGGGCTGTTTCTGCGATCTCTTCGTCATCGGTTGAGACAATCACCCGGGTGACCAACTCAGCCTGCAAACCGGCAACAATGCTATAGGCGATCAGGGGAGCGCCGGCAAAGTCTCGCACGTTTTTGCGCGGGATTCCCTTGGAACCGCCTCGCGCAGGAATTAATACTAAAACTTCCATTCTTTCTACCAAGCTGTCCAACCCCCATCGACCACCAGGTTGCTGCCGGTCATATAAGAGCTGGCATTGCTGCATAAAAAGAGCATTGCCGCGCTCATTTCATCAATATTCGCCATGCGTCCCAATACGGTACGATTGCTATATTGCTTCGTAAACACCTCATCGTGACCGTTGTAGACCCCCCCGGGTGTTAGGGCGTTGACGCGGATGTTTTTACCGGCGTAATATGCCGCCAGATAGCGGGTGAACCCGAGCACGCCTGCTTTTGCAACCGAATAATAGGCCGGTTTAAACGAGCGACTGCCGTCTGGTCGTTCATAAAGGCGCTGATCTGGTCCAACCAGCCCGTACATTGAAGAGATGTTGACAATCACGCCTGACCCCTGCTGCAGCATCGGTATTACTGCAGCCTGAGAGGCAAGAAACATTCCAGTTAGGTTAACATCGAGTGCCTTGCGCCAGGAATCGAGCGAGTAGCTCTCGAATGCGTTGGCGCCTTGCAAGCCAACACTTTCAGGATCAAATTTTGGGTCGAGGGCGGCGCTATTGATCAACACATCAACACTGCCAAAGCTGTCGAGCGCTGTCTGCACCATCGCGCGGGTTGAAGCAGGGTCAGTAACGTCCACTTTTGTAGCCGCGGCAATGAGATTTAGGTTTTTCAAATCGGTTGCGTTTTGCGCGGCAATATCCACAGCAAGATCAGCAAGCAATACCTTTGCCCCAGCCTGTGCCAATGCCAGGCTGAACTGCTTTCCGAGTAAGCCTGCTGCTCCAGTGACAATCACTGTTTTTTGAGCCATGTCGAATTTCTCTAAAATAGATTCTGTCATTTTGGTTAATCTTCCAGTGGCTTGGATTTTACCATCAGGCGGACGCTATGAGGGCAGCTGGACAGAGCGGCTGCTCTGGGAAGAACTTTGGCAAGCCACTTCGACGATTTTTTGGACGCGCTTGCCATCTGCCAGGGTGCAATGCTCAACCTGTTCGTCCCGGCAAAGGCGCACAAAATCTTCCATTTCTGCCAGGAACATGTCGTTACGTTTGAAGCCCTCGGGTGGGCAGAACGTCTCAGTCGTGTCCATCTCTGCATTATCAACGATAGCGCAGCCCGAATGGCTGTCCCAACGGACGCGACCTTTGTCAAAAGCGATCTCGAGTGTGTGTGAAGGCGGTCGCTGATAATAATCCAGGTGAACCGTGGCGATCGAGCCTGAATGGAATTTGAGAAGCAATTCAGCATTGTCTTCCACATCCAGTTCAAGTTCGCTCAGGTTTGCCAGGCTTGCCGACAAAGAGCGGACTTCGCCCATCATCCAGCGCAAATAATCGATCGGGTGAGAAAGCGTATTCAACGCGCCGCCGCCCAGGTCTGCACGGGCAGCATAAGAGTAACGGTAATCCTCCCAGGTATGCCAGCCGGGAAGGTATTCGCCCCAATGAGCGTGAGATTTTAGCGCTTTGCCAAGTTTCCCCGAGTCGATCAGGGCTTTAATCCGCCGCAATACCGGGTGGTAGCGCAGGTGAAAGCCGATAAGCGCGGGTTTACCGGCTGCGTCCAGCGCGGCTTGCAGCTCGCGAATGCCGATCAGGCTGTCTGAGACTGGTTTCTCAATCAGCAGAGCAGCGCCAGCCTTGGCTGCCGCTGATGCAACCTGGAGGTGCAGAGAAGTTGGGTTCGCCACAATGACACCATCTGGATTTTGCGCGAGCGCTTCATCTAAATCGGTGTAGGTTGGATAACCGCTCAATTCGGTATCTGGCAGTGTAGCCTGGTGCGTGCGATACAAGATTAGATCGTTTTGTCCCAGGGTTTTCAAGTTGCGCAGATGTCTGCGACCAATCGAGCCTAAACCAGCGATTAAAAACTTCATTCTGTCCTCCCGTTTTCGTGAATTCCAAGATAAAGCCAATTAATAATGCGCTGCGCAATTTTTTGCACAAGCGGGATGCCCCAAATTCCACGGCGTTTCTTTGAAACTGCGTTCACGGCAGCCTGGGTATCGATTCCGTCCCTGGCAGCCAAGTCTTTCACCTCGTCATCAATGGCATTGCCCAATAACCGCATGGTTTGAGCATACGTGGTCAGGCGCAGATAGTCCTTGGCGTCCATACGGTCGTCCATTTCGACCATCCGCCCCATCATCATGTCGCTCCAGCCATCTTCCAACATCTCCGAAAGAACTTCCAACAGAACTTTTTTTGGGGTCATCATCTGGAAGTGGTGAGCGGAGACCCAGGCTTTGACACCCTGGTAGTCCACCACGACATCCTCTACTCCATCAATTTCGCCCTGGTAGCGCTCTTCTGTGCGCCCCGAATTTTCCATATATTCTTCTTCCCACTTGCGCGGGATCAGGTTTCCAGATTTGACCAACCCAGGGTGGTCGTTTCGGTAAGCTTCAACCCACCTGAGCGTACTCTCAGAGCTCATCACTACACGCTGCTTAATATAAAAGCCGGTCACTGCTCCGACATTCGGGTAGCTATCCATAATCTGCAGGTGTGCAGGCAGCCAGCCAGGCAAATGGTAGACATCATCATCGCTGTAGGCAATGATCTCGCCCTGGGCAAGGTTGGCAACCCGCCAAAGCGCGTTCAATTTCCCGATGTTTAGGGCTGAAAGCACCAGGGTATCAATCTTGCCCATCTGGTTCAGCTCTTTTAAGAAATCAGTCATCTCCTGGCAAGAGCCGTTATCGAAAACCAGCAGTTCAAAAGGTTTTGGTGTGTTGGCAATGATGCTCTCGAGCGTCAATCGGGTAACATCCAGCCGGTGCTGAAAATAACCAGACTGGTTGGGGGCATAGACCAACACAGCAACTGTTACTCTTGGCGGCGTGAAGTCGAGCTGCTGCCCGCGTGAAGGGTTCGTGCCCAAGCGTGCCATCAGTTACCTCCCAATTCAGACTCCGCCAATCGACGATCCATCTCGACCTGTTTTGTTCTTTCGATTTTGGCTAAGCGCGGGTGAAGGCGTTTAAAGCGTTTTTCTGTGGCAGCGTAATTGCCATCTTTTATCAGCGGCGCGTTCTGGAACTCGCGCCAATAGCGCGTCCAGGTCAGGGGCATTTTTTTGACTGTTCCGTTTACCAATCGGTGAGAGGCGTCATCCAGAAGGAAAATTGTGCGTCTGCCGCCAGCAAGGCGAATGTTTTCACCGGTTTCAGGCAGGCGGTAATGCGGTTTGCCGTCTGGCAGGTGGCGATAGTCGTGATCCTGGTGGATAATATCCATCTCCCCGCTGCAATCGACCGCCAGCCAACCCTCGCGCCTGGCTTTATAGATCATCCAGTTATCCCAGCCGGCTCTGCCAACACTGAAATCAGGGATTTGCTGGAAGCATGCGCGCGGGAAGATGAAGTAATCACTGCCAGTGCGTTTATGCAACTCGCCTTCTGTGCGCATCATCTGCTTTAAACCAGGCACCCAGTCACCGCTGAAGGTCAGTGGCTGCAAAACTTCCAGGTCCCAGCGTTGACCAACCAGGAGGAACTTCTCAGCCTGGCTCGCAACCGTGCCGATCACATTGAGCGTTTCCGGGAAGAGAATGATATCGGCATTGACGTAAGCCAAAAAGGGGCTGTCGTTTTCCTGCCGACCGAGCTCGAAAATCGAGCTGATCAGCGGTGTGCCCAGTTGGTTAAGACGAACATCGGGTCGGTGGGAAAAGTCGTATTCCTGGGCGGCTTCAGCGATACCTTCCTCATCTCCAACTACGACAACGCCAACAGAATCTCCTAACGCCTGCCACGAACGAAAAGCATTATGCTGGATCAGGCTGGTGTGCGGGTCGGTAAACGCTTTTGGGGCGGTGAAAAGGGTCAGGTAGGGTTTCATTGCTTGCGCTCCAGTGGCAGCCAGGCTGTGGTCGGGTTCAACCGACTGAGGACTTTTCGTCTCAGCATGCCCAACTTCCGCTTAATTGTTACATTTTTTTCGGGAGCAACCGGTTCTGGCTGGTCTGTTTTGGCAGGTTTGGCAAGAACTGATAGATAAAGAGGCAGGATCCTTGAACGCGGCATGCCATGCTGACGGAAAGCGACTTTTTCAAAGCCGGCTTGTTGCAGCAACTCGAGCAAAGTGTGTTCGGTAAAGCAGGAAAGGTGCGCCAGCTCATAAGAATCATGCGCATAGAAGTTTGGCACCTCTATTAAAAGCAGTCCATCTTCTGCAAGCATTTCGTCGCGTATCTGCCTAAGTACATCGAGAGGTTTATCCAGGTGTTCCAAGACATGCATGAGGGATACCAGCTCGAAGCGTTGATGCTCCGTTTTCAACAACCCTTCGAGGGACTCGAACATCGCAATACCTCTGCCTTCGGCAAGCGCGCGGTAGGCATCGCCTGGCTCCACACCGGCAGCTTTCGCGCCAAACTCACGGGCAAAGGTCACCAGGAGCAAGCCAGCTGAAGCGCCGATATCGAGCAGGCTATCAAAGCTGGTGTACCCCAGGCTTTTCAGCCACCCAGCCTGGTTGAGCGCGCGTTGCCTTTGCTGGTAAAGATCCTTTGAAGTTGGCTCAGCGCTTGACTGGTAGATTTGCCGGTAGGTCTCCTGGTAGAACTGTGGGTCGGCTGCCTGGTTGGTGTGTGGGTCTTGAAAAACAAAGCCGCAATCTTGGCAGATTAAATATTGGAGCGGGAAACCAAACGACTCCACCTTTTCAAGGTTCTTACTCTTCGGGCTGGCACACAAAGGGCACACCGGAAGCTTCGAAGCAGCCCGCGAATCAGTTTCATACAGGTTTTTGTGGCGCACTTGCGCAACCTGGTCTTGCCATTCCGGGTGCCGTTCGTTTTCTGCCAGCAGTTCTGCCAGGCTAAAGTCATCACGACCCTCAAAGGCAGCAAAAACCTGGTTGGCGAGCTCCAAGTCCTCGGGAGTGTCAACGGTGAAGCGCAGGTGACCCTGGCTAGGCTCCAGGTCAACAACCTGAACTTTAAACCGTCCGGGTGTGTCATAGAGATAGGGCATCACATGTTCGCGCTGGTAGGGTTGTTTTGCTTCCTTCCAGGCTCGTTCAAGCGCGCTCATGGAACACACCTCCGTATCCATGCCGATCGGTGTGCTGCGTTCAAACGGCGGCGGCAGGCGATTGGCGGCAAAGTCAGCTCCGCTGTCAAGAAATGCCTGTATCACCCGGTCGATTTCTTCGGGGGCAATCATGGGGCAATCGGCAGTAATCCGAATAATCAGATCTGCTTCATGTGCTCGCGCGCACTCGTAAAAGCGGTCAAGCACGTCGTAAGCGTCTCCGCGACAGCAGCTAATCTTCCTCTCCTGGCAAAAGTGCATTATTGGATCGTCTGCGAAATCACTGGAGGTAGCGACAACAATTTCATCAACAAGCTGAGCCTGGCGCACCCGTGAGATCACCCGCGCGAGCATTGGCTCACCGCCCACATCCAATAAAACCTTCCCAGGAAGGCGACTGGATGTAAGCCTGGCTTGAATTATTGCTACTTTTTTCAACGATTCCTGCTATTCTGTGACTGGGTCGATGAGCATTGAGGCAACACTGGTGTCGTAATCTCCTAATGAGGCAGCCATGTTTGCCGGTGTAGTTGTAAACACGCTGATCCAAAGGCGACCCTCTTCCTTAAATATATAAGCTGACCAGGCAATCGCCTCTTTAGAGTAGGTGAAACGGATGACATTACGCCCGCCGAGAGTCAGCGAATCGCGATTGATCTGTGTTTCACCACGATTGAGGATCTGTTCCAGCCCAAACGTGATCACACTAACCGGCAGAGCAGAGAGCGATTTGTTCTTGATCACTGTCAGACGGGTTGGGTAGACTGCCGGGGTACCACCGTCGTAGCCATACCAGGCAACGTTGCCCTCAAGGTCATTGATCAGGTCAGCAGCAAAACCTTCGGTCGAGCCAACCAGGTTGGTGATGATCTCAATGATCGAGGGCAGCGCGGTCGTGATATCTTCGGCGATGTAGGTGGGCGGAAGCATAATTTGCATGCCTTCCCCGTAATAGAGCTGCATGTTCATATCTGGTGTTGCGGTTGGAGCAGGGGTGGGGGTTGGTGTAGCCGCTTTTTTTTGAAGCGGAATGTTACAAGACACAACCGCCAACATCATGATCACGCTCAGCGTTACGATCAGTTTCTTTTTCATTTTAGTTTCCTTAGTTCGACTGGAGCTGCAGATAGCAATCCAACAGCACCTGCCGGTTATTCTGCCAGTCCGCCTTTTTTTCGGCAGTTTGCCTGGCATTTTCTGCCATCGCTTCTGTGGGATGACAGGTCAAAATAGTCTCCCTCAGCGCGTCGATATCGTTGTCAGGGAAGATCCAGCCATTGACGTTATGGTACACCCATTCCAGGTTTGCCGGGATGTTTGAAGCAATTGTCGGCAAACCGCAAGCAAGGGCTTCCATTAAAGAAACCGATGAGCCGTCAACATGGCTGGGGGTGACGTAAACATCGGCAGCACCAAAGTATTTGATCAGGTCGTGGTTGGGCACGCGACCGCCTGCGAAGACCGTGTCTTTGAGGGTCTCGCTTTCCAGTTTTATAATATAGTTGTCATGTAAGCTGCCATCGCCCAGCAAGATCAAGCGGATATTCGGGTCTTTTGCAGCCGCGTTTTCAAAAGCGTCCAAAAGAACGTCCACGCCATAGTTCGGTTCCCAGCTGCGCAGGCACAAATAGACCAGTTTGTCCTCCCAGCCAAGCTCTTCGCGCCAACCCACAGCCGCCTGTTTCGCCTTTAGCGGTGAAAAGTGCTGCAAGTCAACCCCCCAGGGAAAGACACAGATTTTATCACGATCAAAACCCAATTCAACCGCCTTGTTGGCAGAGGCTTGCGCGTCAGTGATTAGGCGACGGGAACGCTGAAGCGCGAAACGGGCGCGGTGCTCGTCCAGCTTGCTGACCCAAACGTCTTTCATCAGGTCGAAACCCCAGCTCATCGCCAGCAAGTTTGGGAAACCGGTTTTGGCAGCCAGAAAGGCAAGGTCTTGCAACGGACCGGCGTGAACCAGGTCGGGCTCAACTGCCCGGATGGCGCTCGAGAGAGCACTTTGGGCATAAGGCAGGTTCCAGGCTTGTAAACCGTCTTCCAAGCCATTCCATTCAAGCGCGGTGACACCATTGGGTGTCGGGTAGCGCCCGGAATACAGGCGCCAAACAAAAGCTTCATGCTCGCTTTGAGCCAGCGTTCGCAAAAAGCGCTGGTCGTGAACGGAGTCGGAACGGGTCAGATAAAGTATGCGCATAGGTTAATCGCCAAGTTGTGTCCAGCGAAGTTCCTTCCCAAACGGAATATCATGCAGAGCTTTCAAACCGATCACCTCATCGATCTTATAAGGCTCAATCGCTCCGGGGGTTGCTGGGCGCAAAACCGCGATCATATCGCGCGAAACGGTCTCGCCCGCCCAGATGTCGCGGGCAGCACGCAGGCAGCGCCGTTGCACAACCACAGTTTGCTGCTCATTATCTGCCACAAATTTGTTAGCTGAGCCAAGCGCGCGCTCCAACTGGCGGGTGTTACGCACCATTTCAGCCCAACTCTCAGGGTTCATGGCAAAAGCATGGTCCGGACCTTCACGGTTGTTATCATCAGTAAAGTGTTTTTCTACCACCCTTGCGCCCAGCGCGACCGCGCCCAGCACGGTAGCGTGACCGTGAGTATGGTCGCTAAGCCCCAAAATCAAATTGGGCCACATAAGGTGATACGTCTTGAGTACGTTGAGGTGGATGTTGTCAAAATTCCCATCGGCTGCAGTGTAATTAGTGTTACATTGCATCAATACCAGGGTGGGGTTTACCGCCAGGATCGCGTCAACCGCCTGCTGCACCTCACCAATATCAGACGCGCCGGTTGCCAGCAGCACGGGCTTACCTTTTCGCGCTATATGCAGACAGGCTTCCAGCCAGGTGATGTCGCCCGAGCCGATTTTATAAGCTGGCATGTACGCGTCGAGCATATCAGTTGCCGCAAAGTCGTAGGGCGAAGAGAAATAATCTATGCCAGCCTGGTCACAGGCTTCTTTGAGAATTGGTGTCCACTCAAATGGCACAGATGCTTCGTTGTAAACCTGGGTGACGCTCTTTTTCCAATTTGCCTGGTGCGAGACCTGGGCGTTCATATGGCTGAAGCCATAATCGGAAACGATTTCAGGACCGCGGAAGTTTTGGAATTTGGCGGCGTTGGCTCCCGCTTGTGCAGCCAGGCGAATCAGGTTCAACGCCCGATCGAGACTGCCATCATGGTTGGCAGCGATATCAGCGATAAAATATGTGGGGTGCGCATCACCAAGCGTGTGTTTACCAATTTTTAGTTCCATAACATCTCCAATTATGCCAAATAATCCATTAGTCGTTTTCTGTGGCCTTTTTGGAAATCCTCGTACAGCCGCTGAATGCCTTCATCAATTCCGGGCATTTGCCTCCCAAGCGCAGCCTCCAGCCTGGCAGGGTTGCTGCTGAGGTTGAGCGAGCGCTGGGTTTGCAGGTCTCCATTGGCGGTGATGACAGGGCTGATAAGATCCTCGTCCATACCAAAACGGCGTGCCAGGGCGACGCCGAAGTCATATTTACTCAGGCTTTCGCTTGAAAAGAAGTGGTAGGTGCCGGTCAGCTGCACTGATAATGCCTCCAAAAGGAGGTTTGCAAGGTCGCCAACGTAGAGCGGGCTGAAGATAGAGTCAGTGAAACCGTTGCAGCGCTTGCCCTGGCTCAGATTATTATAAAAAAACTCTGCCAGGCTGCGAGTGCCGCTGAGAGACCAGCCATGGAAAACCACCCGGGCAATTAACGACTTTGAATAAGCCTGGCGAACGGCAATTTCTCCAGCCAGCTTCGCTTGCGCGTAGGTGTTTTGTGGGTTGGGGGTGTCGTCTTCAACGTAATTTCCCTTTTTTCCGTCAAAAATCGCTTCCGTCGATATCTGCACAAAAGGCACCCCCCTTTTTGCTGCTGCTTCTGCCAAAACACCAGGCGCCTGCGCATTCACCAAATTTGTCAACCTTGGGTTTTTCTCTGCCGCATCGAGATTGGCGATCGCTGCGCAATGAACAATCGCGTCTGGTTGTGCATCGTCAAGCGCTGTCGCCAAACTTTCCAGCCTTTCAAGTGACACAGTTGCTTGCTCAAAAGGTGTGTTTTTCAGCCTGCGGGTGTTGCTCCAGCCGACCACATCAAAGCCCTTTTCAATCGCTTTAAGCGCCAGGTTAACTCCCAGCAGTCCGCTCACACCGGTGACCAGCAAACGTGTCATTTTATATCTGAGCCTTTGCCAGTTCTTCTTCGATCGGCTTAATAAAAGCCATAATACCTTCTACGTCCAGCCACTGCTGGTTGGTTCCGCTGTTGTAAACGAAACCCTCCGGCACTGACGCTCCTTTTTCCTTCCAGGCTTGCCCAAACCAAAGCTCAGCCCCCGAAGGCTGTACCACATACATGTCGGGCAGCTCCACCGTATTGCGGGCTTCGTCTTCCGAGATCAGGCTTTCATGCAGTTTTTCGCCGGGGCGAATGCCGATAATCCTGATCTCTGCTTTGGGTGCCATCGCCTTTGCCAGGTCGGTCATCTTCATGCTCGGGATCTTTGGAACAAAAACCTCACCGCCCTGCATCTGCTCGATGGCACTGATCACAAAGCGCACACCTTGTTCGAGCGACATCCAGAAACGGGTCATGCGATCATCGGTAATCGTCAGCACACCGGTTGGTCGCTGCTTGATGAAAAGCGGAACCACCGAACCGCGCGAGCCAACCACATTGCCATAACGCGTGCAGGAGATGCGGGTTTTGCGCCCGCCGGCGTAGGCGTTGCTTTGCACAAGCAGCTTTTCGGCTGCCAGCTTGGTGGCGCCATAAAGATTGATCGGGTTAACCGCCTTGTCGGTCGAAAGCGCGAGCACTCTTTCGACACCATTTTCGATGGCGGCGTCTGCCACGTTGGCAGAACCAAGGATGTTGGTCTTGATCGCTTCCATCGGGTTGTATTCACAAGCCGGCACCTGTTTGAGTGCGGCAGAATGTACCACGATGTCAACACCATACATCGCGCGGCTAAGGCGTTCCTTATCGCGCACATCGCCAATAAAATAGCGAATGCGCTGGTCATTGAAGCCCAGTAGTTCGCGCATGTCGTGCTGCTTGAGTTCATCGCGGCTAAAAACGATTACTTTGGCGGGGTTGTATTCATCCAGCAAGATACCAATGAACTTCTTCCCAAACGAACCGGTTCCACCGGTCACTAAAACTACTTTATTCGACCAATCCATGCTTGCTCCTTAGCGCTCGTCTTTAGAAATTACGATGAGAGGGTATTGCCCCTTCTCGCCGAAAAAATGGGGGAACCACTCTTCCAGTCGGTATAAAACTTTCAACCAGAAACGTCCTGCCCATTCCGGTTGGATGACAGAACGTAAAAATTTTACAGAAACGCTGCGCCAAACCCGGATCTCGTAAGGTAAAACGCCTCTCATTACTTTATGAAACCACTTGGCGGAAGTTTTTAATACATATGTACCCACAGGTGCCTGGGTAAGCTGCTTTTTTTCATTGTTTGCCTGGCTTGCAGGCTTGCCATCGGGCATGGGCGGCGCTTCTTTGCCGGTCCATCTTCGAAGCCGGTTAGCTATGCGCATTAAGAAGCCCATAACACCTGACAATGGGACTTCAGCCCAACCATCCACGGTAACCATGGTGCGCCCAGGCTTCAGCGTGCGGTGCAACCCCTGGTAGACCGCTACCTTCTCCTCCACCGGGACGTGGTGGATGGTGTGCAGCGAAACAATGCCGTCGAATACTTCTGTGGCAAAGGGCAGGTTGGAAATATCGGCTTTTACATAAATACCCTTCTCGCTCAGGCGTTTGCGCGCTTCCTGCAGCGCGACCAGCGACAGATCCATGCAGACCCGATATTGATAGTCTTCCGAATACGTCAGGTATTCGTCATATTGCACCGGACCCGAGCCGGCATCCAGCAAATACTTGCCGGTGGGAGCCAGGTGGCGCTTAACGCGCATGTGGCACCTGTGGATATATTCTGCCGAAACCGGGCGCAAGTCTTCGTAACGGGCATTTTGATAGACCTCGCCCTCCATCTGCCAGCCGACTTCATCATAAAACTGGCTGACCTGATGTTTTACCGAATCTTTACTCATTGAGATTCCTCACTTAAAGGAAGTGTTTCCAGCCGGGCAAGCCCACGCGCCGCCCAATCGAGCCTATCACCAGCCAAATAGGCGAAAGTCTGCCCATATTTCTGCTGCCCTTCATCCGAAAGCACATAGCCCATCGGTCGCTGCTGGAAATCATCCTGCAGCCAGAGAATATGCCAGGGGAATGGCAGCGAAAATTCGAAGAAAAACAGGTAGGCATACAGCCAGGCTTTTTCAACCTGCTCGTGCGTAAGCCTGGCAGAAGACGGGTTTTGGCTGACCTGGTCGAGCATGGCTTCATACTCCTGCCAGGTTTGCGGGTCGAGCGTGAAGCCCTTACCGGCATAGTGGGTTATTCCGGTTACGATCACCGGCAGACCGGTCATCGCCATTTCCATCCCGACCGTGGTGGTATAGACCAGCCCGAAATCTGCGATCTCAACCAGGTCATAGGTGTTGGTTTTGTCTTCCGGTCGGATGACATGGATGTTTTCGGGCAGCTGGGGATAAGCCTGGTTGATTACATCGATCATTGAGGTACCGTGCGTTTTCAGTTCACCCGGGTGCACCCGCACTACCAGCTGCAGTCCTGGATGTTGGATAAAGTAGTCAATCGTCCCAACGATCATTTCAGCCATGGTCTCGGTGATGCGCTGCCTGCCAAGTGTGAGGCTGTCGCCCAAAACGTTGGTCGCCAAAAGAGCGAGCGGTCGCGCATCCAAATTCAAGCTTTCGCGGACGCTGGCGCCGCCTTTTACCGGGTTTTGCTGCCATTGGCGGGCAAAGTTGCCCCACAGGTGGGCGTTCTTGCGCGCTCCAAAAAGACCAGCTAAAGCCTGTTTGGCTTTCTCGGGCAGAGGCTGATCGCCCAGGTTGTTCCATAGGTCGCTTGTGTTGTGCCGCATGATCTCGTCGTTCTGAGCCACCCAGATGCGTTCCTGCTGGTCGGCAAATTCGAAAGTAACCGTTTTGATGCCCAGCAGCTGCGCAACCTGGTAAGCCACGCCCATCTCCAGGATAGTGCCGTTGGGGATCACCAGCAGATCGGGCTGCTCTTTCTTTAACCAGTCATGGATTGCCACAGCCGCCTGTCCGTTACGCTGCTGTCGCAGCAGGTAAAGCGGGCTGGAGAGGTCAGTTTCTTCGATTTGCAACGTGTATTGCGTGTCATAATCAGATACCTGGTCAACGATTTTTTGCAGCTCAGGTGATAAGTTCAGTTTGGAGCCAACTTGTTGACTCGAGCCCAGAAGACTACCTATGCGCATAACCCTGGAGGCGGGTTGCAGGACATCCCTGGTGTAAAGGTCTTGCCGGCGCAAATCAAACCGGCTGATCTCCTGATCCCATTCAGCATAAGGCAGCCAGGCAAAACTTACCTGGTGTCCATACCCCGCCAGACCGAGCGCAACCAGCATGGCTTGCTCGATCCAGTAATGCAGCGTGGCAAAGACGCAAATCTTTCGAGGTTGCTCAGTCTTACGCTGATATTCCAAAACATCTTCAACCGCACCAGGGAGCACAGCCTTTAAACCCACCAACTCAAAATGAGCATTCCAGGGCTTGTGCCTGCCGCGCAAAGCCCAGTAAGCATCAACCACAATGGGGATTTTCCCAACGAGGTCTTTTAGCATAGTGCTCATTCGCGACCCCGCTCCTCGATCGTCCATTCCAAGGCAGGTCTCACTGCTCCGGGGCGCGGTTCAGCCCATTGCGTGCCGGCGGCACCACTGGCATCCACCGAAAAACTGAGCGCCTGGTCGTCCTGGAAGTATCGTTTGATGCGATAAGAGCTTGCGTTCACGCCAAGCACAAAGCGACCTTCGTTGAGCGTGTGCGCTGGGATCACGCAGCGGCTCAGGTAAACGCCTTTCGGTCGCGAGGTATATTCGCGAAATAGCGCTTCTGAGTCGATGTCAAAACTGGTGAAAACTGCTTCACCACGGGTGGTGAATATATAATAACCTACGCGCAAGCCGGTGATCTCCTCGGCAAGCTCATATTCAATTTCAATCGTGATCGGGTCGACCGAGCGCACCGAATCGGAAACATTTCCAGCCTTATCGATAATCCGTATCGCCAGCGGCTTGAAAGGCGCGCTGTTTGCAGGCACCTCATCTCTCTCCCAATAGCGTTCACCCAGCTTGGAGAGCCCGCGGTTGAGGTAAAAATCCACCGCCTCGCTCGAAGGCGCGCGCAACAGCACCCTGCCCTTATCCAACACGATCGACTCCTGTGTCAACCGTAAAATCGCCGACATGTTATGGCTGACGAACAACACCGTGCGCCCTGAGTCTGCCACATCACCCATTTTGCCCAGGCATTTACGCTGAAAATCGGCATCACCCACCGCCAGCACCTCATCCACAACCAAAATTTCCGGTTCAAGGTGCGCCGCCACGGCAAACGCCAGGCGCAAATACATCCCGGAAGAATAGCGTTTGACCGGTGTATCGATAAATTTTCCCACTTCCGAGAAATCGACGATCTCATCAAACCGGGCTTCAATTTCGCGTTTTTGCATCCCCAAAATGGCGCCATTCAGGAAGATGTTTTCCCTGCCGGTCAGTTCGGGATGAAAGCCGGTACCAACCTCCAGCAGCGAGCCAACCCTGCCGCGCAGTTCGCCGTAGCCTTCGGTCGGGTCGGTCACGCGCGAGAGAATCTTGAGCAGTGTACTTTTGCCAGCACCATTTCTGCCGATGATTCCCAGTGCTTGCCCTTGCCTTACATCAAAGCTGACGTCGCGCAGCGCCCAGATTTCTTCTTTTTTGCTTTTGCCGCCGCCTTTGCGAAAAACATTGCCCATTTTTTGAACCTGGCTGACAATCAGGTCGCGCAGTGTGTCCTGCCTCTCTTGGAAAGCACCAATCTTATAGCGCTTGCCGATGCCGCGAACAATAATTGAGGTGTCTTTGTCCATGTTACACCACGTCCGCAAAGGTTTTTTCCATCCGCCGGAAGAAAAACAGCCCGCTAATAAGCAGCACAACCACTGCAATTGAAGAGAAGAGCAACGTCATATCGGGCGGCGATCCGCCAAACAGCGCCCACCTGAAACCCTGCACCACCCCAACCATGGGGTTGAGGCTGTAGATATAGCGGATCGTGCCCTCAGGGATGATCGTAATCGGGTAGACGATCGGTGTGGCATACATCCAGATTTGCAGCAAAAACGGCACCATCTGCTGAATGTCGCGATATTGTACATTCATCGCCGAGAGCCACAACCCGACTGCCAGGGCAGCCAAAACGGTCAGCAGCGTCAGCGGCACGAGCCACAAGGCGTTCCACGTGAGTGGCGTTTTATATATCGCCATGGCAACAAACAAAATCACCACAGAAATCGCAAAATCGACCAGCACTGCCAAAACCGACGACAGCGGGATGATCACACGCGGAAAGTAGATCTTGGTGATCAAATTGGAATTGCCCACAAGGCTGATGCTGCTTTTTTGCAGCGAAAGCTGAAATAAATGCCAGGGCAGCAGCGCCGCCAGCGTGAAAACCGGGTAGGGTAAATTGCCGCTGTCAACCTTAAGCAAATAGCCAAAGACGATAGAGGTGATCACGGTCGTGAGGACAGGCTGCAAGATCGCCCAAGCGATGCCCAGCGCGGCTTGCTTGTAACGCACCTTGATATCCCGCCAGGTCAAAAAGTAGATCAGCTCGCGGTAGTGCCAGAGCTCCTGCAGGTCGATCCCCAACCAGCCCTTGGCAGGCTTGATCGTTACGACCTGGTTGGTGGGAAGTGTTTTACTCTCTGCCATGTGCCCTTTCATTGGCGTACCATTCAATCGTTCGCCGCAGCCCGTCTTCAAAATTGGTTTTGGCTTCAAAGGCGAAGCGCTCCTTTGCACGCGATGTGTCCAGCTTGCGCCGCGGCTGACCGTTGGGTTTGCTGGTATCCCAGCGGATCTCGCCCTCAAAGCCGGTCAGGCGGGCGATCAACTCGGTCAGGTCTTTGATCGATATCTCGAAATTCGAGCCGATGTTGACCGGGTCGGAACTGTTATAGCGCATGGTGGCGAGCGTGATCCCCTCGGCAGCATCATCGACATAGATAAACTCACGCGTCGGCGAGCCGTCGCCCCAGGCAACAATCTCTGCTGCGTTCTGTTCTTTGGCTTCCAGGCACTTGCG
>JAAYZW010000005.1 GCA_012514645.1 Chloroflexota bacterium | reverse complement strand
ACCTACGAAGCACTGACCAGCGACGGCAATTACATTTATGCCTTCTATGAGCAAAACGGAACCGAACAAAATGACAACCCCTTTGCAATCCGTTTGACCCTGGATTTGGCAGAGGTCACTCAAATCCCGATGGATGCAATTAATTTTCGGGTTACTGACGCAACTATTATTGATGCTGATGGAATTTTTTGGATGATCAATTATTTCTTCCCAGGTGACACACATTTGGTAGTGGGAGATGACTTTCTCTCAAACCGATATGGTCTCGGCGAAACCCACCTCGAAAACCGACCAATTGAACGCCTGGTCAAATATCAGATTACTGAGGGCGGTTTTGTTATGGTTGATCAGCCACCAATTTACCTGAAATTAATGGACCAAAATGTCGCCCGTAATTGGGAAGGGCTGGTTGCTTTTGATGATATTGGGTTTATACTTGTGACAGATAAGTTCCCCACTTCCATTCTTGCTCTGCTCAGCCTTGAATAGAATTGACCAATAATATATAAAATGTACCAATTTAGATATTCGGGTGTAAAAACTGATATTATTGTTTATAATCTACTGGTGACTTGCATTATAGATGAGAAAGAGAGGAGTTCTCTTTGACTGAAGCAACCATAACTACTGAGCCAAAGAAACCTGGTGAAACCCTCCACGGGCTCAGGACCAGGGAACAAATTACCGGTTACCTATTTACCCTCCCAGCTCTGATAATCATTCTGATATTTGGTCTTTTCCCAATCGGTTACTCATTTTTTATGAGTCTCTTTAATTGGCGGGTTACAAAGGGTGCTTTCGTTGGCGACCGGAACTACCTGTTGATATTCGGAACCTGGACCAACTTACTGATCACCCTTGCGGGTATCGCATTGATCGTTGCAGCCTTTTGGGTTTGGAACAATGCCTTCAAATCACTCAACAGAGGTGCCATGATCGCGAAAATTGCTGCCGCCGCTGTTTTGATTGTCGGTGGAGTAGTCTTTGTGACCGGGTGGGGGCAGATGTATGTAGATGGTAACAAGAGTTTCCTTGATTCTCTGATTGTTACCATGTATTATGCTTTGGGAACCGTGCCGGCAGAGGTAATCATAGGCATGATTTTGGCTTTCTTGCTCTACCAGGATATCGTTGGCAAAGATATCTTCAGGATGATCTACTTTTTGCCTTATATCACCCCCTCTGTTACTTCGGCGGTAGTTTTTCAGATCATTTTCTCACTGAGGGAAACTTCGATCGCCAATATGGTAATAGGCTGGTTTGGCATTAGCCCGCAGAGATGGCGCTTTGAGCAAAAACCGCTGTTTAATTTGTTCGGGCTCAACCTTTCCGGCTTTCTGGCTGGACCAAGTCTCGCGCTGGTCTCGATCATGCTCTACGGCATTTGGTCGTTCGTAGGCTATAACACGGTCATTTTCCTGGCGGGTCTGGGCAACATTCCGAAGGAAACTTATGAAGCCGCTGAGATAGATGGTGCCACCAAACAACAAATGTTCAGACACATCACCATGCCGCTGCTTTCACCGACCACTTTTTACCTGACATTGATCGGCTTTATTGGCACGTTCAAAGCCTTCAATCATATTTATGTACTCAGAACGCCCAGTGCGGGGTCTTCGGTGATTACGACCAGCTTGCTTATTTTCGATAATTTTTACAAGGCTAATCAATATGGAGTCGCCACAGCCCAGGCGATCGTTTTGTTCGTTGTGATTCTTGGGCTGACGCTTGCGCAAAACAAACTGATGGGAGAGAGGGTTTTTTATGGATAATCTGGCGGTCAAAGAGCAACCTGTTGTCCCACCTGCTACCCGTACCAAGCGCTCTCCATTTTACTTTATTGGGCGTTTGCTTACTTACGCAATTCTGATTTTTGGCGCAATTATCTTTATCTTTCCTTTCTTCTGGATGATTTCCAGCTCACTGATGACTTTGGGTGAGACGATAACACGCGCTTTGGTCCCCAAGGTGCCCCAGTGGGTCAATTATGTGGATGCCTGGAACCAGGCAAAGTTCTCAAAATATTTTATGAACAGCGTTCTCGTCACGCTGGGCACTTTGGCTGGTCTGTTATTCACCTCGATTTTGGCTGGATATGCCTTTGGACGGATCGATTTCAAAGGCAAAAACATTTTGTTTGGATTGTTTCTGGCAACCATGATGATTCCGGAGTCTGTCACATTGATTCCAAACTATCTGCTGATCCGTGGAAGCATATTTCCGATTCCTGGCGGCACCTGGCTGAACAAGTATTGGTCCCTGACGGTGCCCTTCATTGCCAACGCCTTCAGTATCTTCTTGCTCAGGCAGTTTTTTGCGCAGATTCCGAAAGAACTTTGGGATGCCGCCCGAATTGACGGGGCAGATCATCTGCGTTTTCTGATCCAGATTGTCTTGCCAATCAGTAAAGCACCAATTATGACAGTTTTGTTGTTCGGTTTTACCGCATCGTGGAACGCATTCCAATGGCCGCTGCTGGTTACAACCAACGATACTTGGAGACCGATTATGGTCGGATTGTGGTCGTTCGTAAACGAAGCTGGTCCACAAACCCACTTGTTGATGGCAGGAGCTGTGATCTCGCTGATCCCGATCCTGATTATCTATTTCCTGACCCAAAAACAGTTCACGCAAGGTATTGCAACCACAGGTTTGAAAGGTTAGGATAAAATATTATTGAAGATAGCGAGAATATCTCGATATCAATTAATTAGATTCAAAATGGAGGTTTTGAATAATGAAGAGAAAGCTGTTTAGTTTACTTGCAATCGTGATGGTTGCAGCAATGGTGCTCAGCGCTTGCGGCACCCCCGCGACTGATACCCCACCGGTCGAAGATGGTGGCGTGGATTGGTCGACTGTTACCCCTGCCCAGAATATTACTTTCTGGCACCAGCACACCGGCGAAGACCGCGAAGCTGCAATGGAAAAAATTATTAATGACTTTAATTCCACCAACGAATATGGCATCACTCTTACCGCAGAATACGCCGGCGGATATGGCGATATCTACACTAAGATGCTTGCCCTGCTCAACACCCCCGACGTTCCTGACATTGTGGTTGGTTATCAGAATCAGATCGCTACCTATCAACTGGCTGACTCGTTCTTTGATATGAACACCGTGATCAACGACCCGGTATTCGGCATGCCCCAGGCTGATCAGGATGACTTCATTGATGCCTTCTTCCAACAGGACGTATTTCCCCTGTATGACAACCAGCGCCTCGGTTTGGCTCCCAACCGCTCGATGGAAGTCATGTATTACAACATGGACTGGCTGACCGAATTGGGCTATGACGGTCCTCCGACTACCCCAGAACAATTCCGCGAAATGACCTGTGCAGCTGCTGCGCAACCCTTTAGCGGCGCCAAGGCAGAAGGTTCGATGGGCTATCAGCTGAGCATTGATACCTCCCGTTTCGCTTCCTGGACCTACGCATTCGGCGGCGACATCTATGATGGCACCACCAACCAGTACACCCTGAACAGCCCCGCAGCTGTGGCAGCTTTCGAGTTCCTCCAGGATCTGTTTGCTGACGGTTGTGCACGCCTGGTCTCTGAAAATTATGGTGATCAGTCTGACTTCGGCAACGGCACACTGCTGTTCACCGTTGGCTCCAGCTCTGGTTTGCCCTTCTACACCTCCGCTGTCGAGGGTGGCGCTAATTTCGAGTGGTCAGTTGCTGCTCTCCCCAGCACCGGCACCCCCAAACAAGATGTTTACGGTGCCAGTGTTTCAATTCCGAAATCCACCCCCGAACGCCAACTGGCTGCATGGATCTTCCTGAAGTACTACACCAGCCCCGAAGTTCAGAAACTCTGGGCAGAAGCCTCCGGTTATTTCCCGGTACGCAAGTCTGTAGCTGATATGATGACCGATTACATGGCTGCCAACCCGACTTACAAAGCTTCATGGGACCTGTTGGAATATGGCTGGTTTGAACCTGCCGTTCCTGGTTATGACTTTGTTCGTGACGAAATCGAAGTGGTCATGGCTGCAGTTGTTGACGATCCCACGCTGGATGTCCAGACTGAGTTTGACACGCTAAATGAATTTGGCAACAGAATTCTTGCTGAACAACTCGAGCAGCTCAACTAATTTTTGTTAGAAGATCGTAATAAAGCCTCTCTGTACTTGCAGGGAGGCTTTTGTTTTGCTATAATGATGCCGCATGGGGATGCCAGGTCTCGACGGGAGAAGCTGGTTCCGGATTGCGAGCCGAGAGATACCGACCTCGTAAAATCAGTATAAAACAACAAGTGCCAATCGCACAAGTTACGCTACTCTTCCTTTAGCTGCATAAGCTAATCGATGATAGCATGACCTCCTTTCTGAGGTCACGTCCCCTGGAGTCGTTTTTCTGACCGAATCCAGCCAGGATGTCATAGAAGTCAGAATGCTGACCGTTGATTCGTGAGACGGTCCTAAGAGAGCCATTGGGCTCAAACGAATGGTTTGCCGGTAGTTGCGCAGAACACCTTAAGGCGAATGAGACCAAATCTTCTGCTACGCTCGTAGAGATTCGAGAATCTAATCTTTCGGACGCGGGTTCGATTCCCGCCATCTCCACCTCAAGCCCTCAGTCTGAGGGCTTTTTTCATTATTATCTGGCTCTACGGAGGAAGCTGGCTCACTGCGATGTAAGTGTAGCGAAAAGTATTTACGAATATTTAGGGGTTCTGTCACGTAACACCCAAGCAATAGGGGAAATGCAAAGGTCACTAAATTGCTAAAAAAAGTGTTAAATTATTTTCCCTGCGAAAGATATGTGATCAATTCCTTCAGACCATCCTCGCTCAGAATTGGAACCCCGAGCTGAAGGGCTTTGTTGTGTTTGGAGCCGGGGTTTTCACCTAAGACTAAATAAGCAGTCTTCTTACTGACTGAGCCGATAACTTTTCCGCCATTCTCTTTAATAAGAACCTCTGCCTGTTCCCGGGATAGAGATGGAAGAGTGCCCGTAATGACGAAACTCAGCCCATCCAAAGGACGCGCACCTTGAACTGGCGCAGGAAAGCTGGCGGGCCACAATCCAACCTCTCTGAAAGCTTCGAGCAACTGCTGGTTATCGATTTCAGTAAACCAGGCGTGGATATCCTGCGCCATGATCTCGCCGACTCCGTCAACATTCATTAATTCGTCAACTGTCGCCGCTGAAAGAGCGTCCAGGTCATGAAAACTCTCGTTCAGTTTTTCTGCCGCCACTTCTCCCACACCCCTGATCCCTAAAGCTGTGATCATACGCGGCAGGGTCTGGCTTTTGGAAGCCTGGATCGCCTCGACCAAATTCTGCGCCTTTTTCGGACCAAACTTTTCAAGTCCGATCAGATCTGATTCCTCTAGGAGATACAAATCAGCGGTTGAGTGGATCAAACCCGCATCGACAAGCTGCAGGACGATCTTTTCGCCCAGGCCGGCAATATCCATCGCTCCCCTGGATGCAAAATGCTCGATATTGCGGCTAAGCTGCGCCGGGCAACTGGCATTGATGCAATACCAGGCAACCATGCCCTCATCTTTCTCAACAGGAGCGCCGCAGGATGGGCAGTGCGTAGGTGGAATATAGGGAACCTGGAAGCCATCGCGTTTTTCGGATAAAGCTGCGACGATGTAGGGGATCACCTCGCCAGCCCGTTTGAGCAAAACACTGTCGCCAACCCGAATGTCTTTATCGGCGATGAAATCGAAATTGTGCAAGGTTGCCTGGCGAACGACCACCCCGCCAATCGGCGTCGGCTCCAGGACGGCGTAGGGGGTGAGCACGCCGGTGCGACCAACATTGACGAGGATGTCCAGCAAGGTGGTCTCAACCTCTTCGCCTGGATACTTATATGCGATCGCTCCCCGTGGGTCTTTGCCCACGACACCCAGGTCTTCATAAAGTTGGCGATCATTTATCTTAATCACGATTCCATCAGTATCGTAAGTCCAGGAATGGCGGGTGCTGGCTTGCTGCTCGCAGATTTCGATCGCTTCGCCAATGCTTGTGGCTTTCCACCACAGCGGGTTGACTGGCAGACCGTAGGAGGCGATTGTTTCCAGGATAGCTTCCTGGCTGGGCGGGAAGGGTTCGCTCGATTCGACAATCTGGTAGAGGTACAGCCTGAGTGGTCGTTGGGCTGTGATAGCCGGGTCCAGCTGGCGCAGAGACCCAGCAGCGGTGTTGCGGGGGTTGAGATAGGCTTTCAGTCCTTTCTCTTCCATTTCCTGATTCAGCTTCTCAAAATCGGTTTTGGTGATAAAAACTTCCCCTCGAAACACGATATGATCCGGAACGTGGATGCCCGGTTTGAGCGGGATGCGAAGCGGGATTGTTGGCAGGGTTTTGAGGTTTTCAGTGATATCTTCGCCGACGATGCCATCTCCGCGGGTAGCGCCGAGCGTAAATATGCCATTGTCGTAGGTCAATACCACCGTAAGCCCGTCCAGCTTTGGCTCGAGGAAGAAATCGGTATGCGCGACCCTTTGGTCTAGCCGGGTGACGCGATCATACCAATCCATCGTCGCCTGGGGTCCGAATCCATTCGCCAGGCTGAGAATTGGGGCGGGATGGTTTACTTTGCGAAACTTCTCAGAAAGCTTGCTGCCAACTCTCTGGGTGGGTGAATCGGGTGTGATCAGTTCAGGATATTGCGCTTCAAGGTGCTTCAGGCGGTTAAAAAGCAGGTCAAAGTCGTAGTCGCTGATCTCGGGTTGATCGAGGGTGTTGTAGAGGTAATTGTGATAGTTGATCTGGCGGCGCAGCTCTTCGATTTCGTGGATAACAATGGGATCAGCTGTCATGGTAACCTCCGCAATGGACAAAAAAGAAAATATCTCCGCTGGGATTCGAACCCAGATTGCTGGCTCCGGAGGCCAGTGCCTTGTCCATTAGGCCACGGAGACGTGAACCATTATTATATCAATTAATGGGGAAAGTGGCAGAAGAAAGACCGAACAAGTTTTGCGCGTAGCCAAATATATTCAATAGGATTCCATGTTTTATAGCAATGAATTACAGCTGTATAATTGACACCTGCTGATATGAACCAGGAGGCGACACATTGTCTATTGCACGATTAATGCCCCTTTCTGTTGATGGGGAAGACGACCAACAATTTATGGAAAGAATCTATAAGGAATTTAATCTGCTAATTTATAACCACGCCTGCCGATATTTCAATGACCAAGACCAAATTGACGACGTGGTTCAGCAAAGTTACCTAAAGATGATGAAATATTTACCGAAGTTACGAAGCCTGGAGCGTAACATATTGCCCGGATACATCGTTAATGTAGTTAAAAGCGTTGCGATCGACCAGTTGAGAAAAAACCATCGAAAGCCCAGTGTAAATTTCTCTGAATTCGAGGATAATTTTGAAGAAAGCTTTGTAAATCCGATAAGCCTTGAGGACGAAGACTGGGAGAAGGTAAATATCAGACAATTTGTTCAGGCTCTCCTGAAATTGCCAGAAAGCGATCAGAATATTCTTAAAGCAAAGTATATTTTGGAATGGAGCAACAAAGACATAGCCGGTATGCTCGGTATCAAAGAAAACGCCTTACGGGTCCGGCTCCATCGGGCAAAACTAAAAGCATTAGCAATTTATAAAAATGAGCATCAAGATGAAAGATAAATACGAAAACGAAAGAATAGAGCAGCTATTTAGAGCAGCGATGCTCGAAGTTGCCAAGATAGAGAGCGAAAAACTTGAGCAGGAAGCTCTGAACCCCGCGTTTCTTCCTTCCAAAAAGTTCAATCGTAAAATAGAAAGAATGATTGGGATTAAAGCTGAAAAAAGAAACTGGAAACTGAGCTTTCAAAAACTATATGCTGGCTATAACCGTCTTGCCGGATGGGTGGTAATTGCCGTTTTTCTGATTTATCTTTTCTTTCCCCGTGCGATTCAAAACTTGCTCTCTGTCAGACTAATCGAAAATAACCCAGGTTATGCGCAACTTGTTTTGTCCCAGACAAACTATCCTTACGATCTGCAATTGTTTGGCATCACCCAAATCCCGGTTCAAAACGAAGCTGTCACGGTTTATAACACTAATTTAGAAGTAGCTTTTGCTTCCGATTCTTACCAGCTTTCCTATCTGCCCGAAGGTTTTAGCTTGGTGCGGATCGAAAACAACTATCCTGTCTCAACTTTCCGCTTCCAGAATACCTCTAGGAAGATTCTGGCTTTAGAAATTTATGATTCGGTCGATTTGATTGATTTCGAACAGGAAATGAAGGCAAATTCAATTGAATATGTGAACGACAAGGTGGCGGTATTTAGCCTGAACGATGGCGAAAGTAATCTGATTTGGACCGAAGGAAACCGAACTTTTATAGTCAACGCCAACCTGCCCAAAGAAGAAGTCCTGAAGGTTGCTCAGGGAATTAAGAACAATTAGTCTTTTTCCTGAACTTTCCATATAAAAGACCTGCCTTGGCAGGTTTTTTATATTTCTCAACATCCCTCCAGGCAAAATGTAACATATCGATTTCTGATTCGTTAAAAGAATATGAATGATGCAAATCCAAAATTAGAAAAGTTGGAAAAATGATAATAGAAACCAATGCACTAACAAAAAACTATGGTAAAAAGATCGCTCTCAGGGAAGTCAATTTCACAATTGGGCGGGGAGTTTTCGGGTTACTCGGTCCCAATGGAGCCGGAAAGTCGACTCTGATGAAAATTCTGAGTTGTTTGCTTAAACCCACTTCAGGGACAGCCCGGGTATACGAGCACGATACGGTAAAAGATCCATCCGAAGTACGCAAGCTAATTGGGGTCATCCCTCAGGAATATAACCTCTATAACCGTCTCAACCCAACCGAATTTTTAGAATATATGCTCTTGCTGTCGGGTAAAGATCTGAACAAAAAGCATATTGAAGAAATGCTGGAAAGAGTGAATCTAAGCTCAGTCAAGAAGCAAAAAATTGGCTCTTTTTCAGGGGGGATGAAGCAGCGCCTGGTTGTTGCCCAGGCTTTGGTCCACAACCCCCAGGTGATTCTGGCAGACGAACCCACTGCGGGTCTCGACCCGGAAGAAAGGGTGCGGTTCAGGAACCTTTTTTCAGAAATAGGCTTGGAAAAAACTGTTTTACTTTCCACTCATATCACCGAAGATATCACCTCATCTACTAAAAACCTCTTCGTGCTCAACCAAGGCAGCCTGGTTTTTTCCGGGCAAGTACAAGATTTCGTTCATAAAGCTGAAGGCAATATTTGGACAACTGTGGTCAAGAATCAAGCTTGGGAGGCTTTCAAAGGCGAAAACCTGATCATTTCTTTTATGATCCTGCCGGAGAGCAATGATATTGAAGTGCGCTATGTTCCAGGAAAAAGAACTCCGGCAGAAGGCAGCCATGCGATTAACCCAACCCTTGAAGATGCTTACATGTTGACGATTCATCAGAATGATTGGAAAGAGGCATCATGAAAATTTTTTTTCAGGGGCTGAAAGTCCAATACAAGTTATTTATCCAGGACAAGGTCAATTGGCTTTTTGCGCTTTTAATGCTGATTGTTGTCTTCACTTATCAAAGCCCAGTATCTTTGGCAGACAGGCACCCTTTGGTTTCTTCTGCAAATGCATCCAGTTATCTGGGTATGCTCTCGCCCTTGATCTTTGTAATTGTTTATGTTCGTTTCTTTTTTATTGAACTGACCAACAAACACACTTATCTTTGGAGTCACAATAAATTTGGAAACAATTTCTTGTTGTCAAAAATACTCGCTGGTCTTTTAGGTTTCTTTTCCTTCCTTCTGCCAACTCTGATTATCTACCTGGGCTGTATTGGAATAAACATTGGGTTTGAGCAAGTTATGCCCAGTCTCAGGATCTGGCTGTTTTTCTTGTTACCTTCCTATATATTCGTAATTATCTTTTGCACACTGGTGTCGACTATCATTCGGCAATCGCTTGCCAGCATGATTGCCATCCTCCTCGCTTTTAGTACGGTTTCATTCAGAATGAGCAGCACGATGGATTTGTTAACCTTTGCCCCTGACCCTGGCTTCACTTCTGAAATCATCATGTTTGGACCCCAACGCTTGCCCTTGCTTTTCAACCGCGCTTATATCCTGGCTTTGTCAATGGTATTGCTCTTGCTTGCGCTACTAATTGCCCGAATCAGACTGCCCTGGAATCCTTCTAAACTAAAACCATTGGCTGTTGGTGGTTTTTCAATCCTTTCCATTGCGTTATTAATGGCAACTGTCTGGCTTGGGCAGCAAGTAAACCGGCAGCGCGAGTTAATCTTAGCTGAACCAAACTCAAACTCAAGGCAGGCTCAGCTGCAGATCTGCGAAAGTCTCAATAGTTATAAAGTGGAACTCGAAATCAGTGGGAATGGGACTGAAATTACTGGATTAGCCCAGATAAAAAGCTCTTCTCCACTAAAGATTCAAGAATTTCTGAGCCTGAATGCTGGCATGATGAATGATAATTTTAAAATCGAAGACTCAGAAGGAGGTGATTATCAAATCAGCTATTCGGGTCAATTTATTGCTCCATATTATTCCTATTCCTTAATATTCCAGCTGAATCACAGTGAGGAAATGCTTGGTTTTGCACCCGGCGGACATATTGACAAGGATATGGTGCTTTTATTGAAAAATGGTGAATGGCATCCTTTTTCCAACTGCACGCCTGATGAGGTGAAAGTTAGCCTTCCTAAGAACCTGGAAATTGTTTATTCCACCGCAAATCAAAATCGGGAAACGGGGGACCTCCGAGAATACGAATGGAAGTCTACCGATTCTGAAATGCTTCTGATTGCTGGCAATAATTATCGGGAAGAAATGCAAAACGGAGTACAGCTCGTTTTGCCAAAAACAGCGAGCAATATACGAATCAGAGAAACGGTTAATTTTGCTCAGGCTGCGGTGACCCTTGAATCTATTTTAGGACCGAAGGAATTTGCCATCTCAGAAATCATTGTTACGCCTCTTATCAAGAACAGTTTGCATGATGATGAAACGATCTTCTTACCTGAACGATTAAATTTTCGTATTATGCAAGAAGACGACCCAGCGAAACTGCAACAATTGGCGCTTAGCGATCTATTGGGAGCCTGGTGGTGTGGCGAAGATGCCTGTCCGGAATTGTCCAGTGCCTTGGTTCTTGATAATTTGCCTTCTCAATACGAAGCCAAATTTGGAGATTCGAGCATCATCCCCTTAATTTTTTATGCCAGTAACAAAGCGGTCGCCAAATCCGGCTTCTACGACTTGGATTTAGAAGCCTTGGTTGAGCAATACAGCAATTCAATGAACGATCAACAGGTCTGGGTTTCTCTGGATTATTTTTTAAGCAGCGAAGACAGTCAAACGCTAATCCAGCTGGCAAATTTTGACCGTTGTGCTGGTTCAGCTGATTTTTGGAGCTTGCTAAAGCTGGCAAAGGAAAGATATTCGCAGCAAATATTGACTAAATCTGATTTGTCTCAGCTTGTTTTCGAGATCAGCGGACTGGAACTTGAAGAGATTGGTGAGGATTGTGGAAATTAATCTAAACTCAATATTAAGGAGAGTTCGTATCGAATTCTTTAACATCGTTGGAGAGTTGCCATGGATTTTTCTCGGTTTTACTGTTATCACTGCCGTTTTAGTTAGTGCAGGTTATGATAACCCCGAGCGATTAACCTGGCTGAGCATGAGCCTGAGCGTTTTGTTCCCGTTAGCTATCAGCATAGTTGGAAACATGGTGGTCTTGCGCGAATTTTCTGGAAACAGTTATCAATTTTCCATGAGCCGGAAAAGGATTATTGCCTTATGGCTATGGCGACTTGGAATGGTCGTTTTCTCAACCGCTCTTTACATAACGATTATTCTTGGTGCCTTCAATTTATTTTATCCACAAGCCGCTTCTGCTGAGATGATTTTCGCGTACCTGGTGCCAAATCTTCTGATGCTTGCCCTGATGTCTTTCGTCAGCGTTTTGACCTCATCAAGTACAGCTGGAATGATCATCGGACTTTTTTTCTGGAATTATTGTGTTTTAATGCCGAGCAGCGCTTTGAAGATCCTCAAACCTCGTTTCTTTCCCTTTGCAGACTTTGCAATCTCTCGGGGTCTTATGCCAGCCGAAACCTTATGGGAAAACAAATTAGCACTTTCACTGGTTACTTTAGGACTCTTCGTTCTAACAGGCTGGCAATATTGGAATTTTGATAGGTTTAATGCGACAAGTATAGAGTAATTTTATTGCACTTGCAACCGAGCCTCAGAAAGACACAAAATCTGTCATTGCGAACCTCTTTTTAGCAGTACTCTTCGAGTGTGAAGCAATCTAAAATCCTGGCTTACAACTCGTAACGGCTGATAAGAGGGAGAAAGTTTGTTTGCGTAATTTTTTAGATTGCTTCGCTTCGCTCGCAATGACAGGTTGCTGGACAGGGTTTTATCGCAATGACAGGCTGCCAGACAGGATTTTGATTGTTTCGCTGCGCTCGCAATGACAGGCTGCCGGACAGGAGTTACGCGCGTAGTCGTGCAAGCATTTCGGGATATTGTTTGACCAAATCAGGCATGCGCGGGGCGGAAAATTTGATTGGGTCACCTTGATAGCGCGGAAGAACGTGAAAATGCAGGTGCAAGACAGATTGAGCGCTGTGCGGTCCAGCGTTGTTGAAGAACTGGAAGCTGTCTATCCCGATTTTTTGTGAATAGAGCTGACAAACCTGGTGCATCATTTCTGTTACATCCTGGAGAACAGGCAGGGGGACATCAATCATATTCTCATAATGCGCTTTTGGGATGATGAGCGTGTGATAAGCAGCGTTTGGGCTATTATCCAAAAAAGCGAGGCAGGTTTCACTCTCACGGACAATTGCTGAAGGTATTTGTTTATTAGCTATTGAGCAAAAAATACAAGCTTCCAAAGTTACTCCTCGATAGAAAAATTTAATCTTATTCGTTCGATCACGCAATCGGCGGGGTCAACCCCAAGCCGCACCAGGAGGTCATCTGGTCTGGCGTTCCGCTGGGGCGTCGACGAGAGCCGTATTTCCAGCGTCAGCATGCCCGAATCGTCCGATAGAAGCGGATGCTCATGGATAAGGGGTTTGTAATCCACAACCTTGTTTCGGCGGGTGATCGGTATCTCCGGTTGAGATATGAGTTCTTCCAGCTTTTGCTGAAAAGATTCCAACATGAGCTCTTCTGGCAAGGTTATCTTGTAATCGCTGGAAAGAAGTGAGGCTTGAAGTGAGGGCAAAGCATTCGATACCGGAAACAATTCCAGGATGCGTAATTCTGCTGGCAATGCCTCCTGTAACCTAGTTAAAATTTCCAGTGAATCCACGGGCTCGTTTAGCCAGAAGTCGAGCATTTCAGCAAAACTGATAAAACCCAGAGGCAAGGCGCTTGCCAGGTTCAGACGGATATGCTTGCTGAACCCCTGTGTATAACGGATCGGCAACCTGGAGCGCCTTAGCGCGCGCTCGAACAAGCGCTGCGTATCCAGGTGTCCGATGAAGCGCAGGTTGCCAAATTTGGCATAACGGGCACGCACTCGGAAAGGCTGATCGCTCATGGGCACCCCCAGTAGCAGATCGTTTCTGGCGGTCGCTGGTCACCAAAAGTGTCGAGGATTCCGCACGAAAAGCAGACATTCCGGCAGTCCTGCCGTGTGCGCCCCTGCAGGCTCCATTGGTAATCGCGCTGCAGAAAACGCTTGCTTACTCCGATGTCAATATGTTCCCAAGGCAAAATTTCGTCCAAATTCCTTTCGCGGTAAGCATAAAAATCCGGGTTGAGTTGGTTTTCCGCGAAAGCGTTTCGCCAGAGCTGAAGGTTGTCACGCTCGTTCCAGGCGTCAAACTTTGCTCCGTTTCGCCAGGCACTCATGATCACCGCTCCCAGCCGGCGGTCACCGCGCGAAAGCCAGGATTCGAGCAAGGTTGATTCCGGAATGTTGTAAGACATCTTGATGCCAGATTTGCGCGTGCCTGCTTTGAGGTAATCCAATTTTTCCTGGATAGATTCGGGGTTTTCCACCGGAAGCCACTGAAAAGGGGTGTGCGGTTTTGGGATCAGCGAGGCGATGCCCAGGTGAATTTTGACACTTTTCCCGACCAACTGCCGACCGATTTGCTGCACCTTGATGCCTGCCTGAAGAATTGCTTCAACATCTTCCATGGTTTCAGTTGGCAGCCCGATCATGTAATAGAGCTTCAAAGAACGCCAGCCGTTTTCAAAGATCTTGGCGACGGTTTGGTAAAACTCTTCATCATCCAAAGGTTTGTTAATTACTGCTCTCATGCGTTCAGTAGCGGCTTCGGGCGCGAGTGTGAAACCACCACCAGGTTTGAGCTCTTTGAGCTCGTCCATCAGGTCGAGCGAAAATGACTCGATCCGCAGTGAAGGCAGGCTGACAGAGAGCGTGCGGTCCTGGAAATTATCGTGGACCTGCCTGACAAGCTGCAGGATCTCGGTATGGTCGGAAGACGACAGCGAAAGCATGCCGACCTCGTCGAAGCCGGTGGCTGCCAGACCACATTCGATTACAGGGATGATTTCGTCAACGCTGCGTTGGCGTACCGGGCGATTGACCATGCCAGCATGACAAAAACGACAGCCGCGCGTGCAGCCGCGCATGATCTCAACAGACATGCGGTCGTGCACGATTTCGATATTCGGCACCAGAAATTTGGATGGGTGCGGCGGCAAGACTGCAACGATTCGTTTGGTGATACTGCTGGGCGCTTCCGGATGTTTCGGGTCAATCGCGGCGATTGTGCCGTCTGGATGGTAGCTGATATCATACAGTGAGGGCACATATATTCCCGGCAAATGCGCAAGGGCAAGAAGAAGCTCAGCTTTGCTTAGCCCAGCTGCCTTCCACTCCCTGTAGACTCGTGAGACATCCAGCGTGACTTCTTCTCCTTCGCCGATCACAAAGGCGTCAATGAAATCTGCCATTGGTTCGGGGTTGAAACAAGCCTGTCCGCCAGCAATGAGCAGCGGATCTTCCTCAGTTCTTTGTGAGGCGAGCACGTTGATGCCGGCAAGATCGAAGGTGTTCAAAACATTTGTGTAAATCGATTCATAGGGCAGGGTGATGCCGAGGATGTCAAACTCACGTAGCGCGCGCTTGTTTTCGAGCGAGAACAACGGAATTTCGTGCTCGCGCAGCGCCGCTTCCATGTCCACCCAGGGCGTGAAACTTCTTTCCGCCGCGATCCATTCCTGGTCGTTGAGCACCTGGTAGAGCATTGCCAACCCAAGGTTAGCCTGACCGAGGTCATAAATATCGGGGAAGATCAGACACCAGTGCAGGGCGACGGAATCCCAGTCTTTGACCACCTGGTTGAGCTCCCCGCCAACATAACGACCGGGCTTCTCAACCGAGTAGAGTATCTTTTCAATAGTTTTTTGTAAATTTTCTTTCACTAAAAATCCTAAAGGTAATATTCGCGTTCAAAGGCATATAAATCGAGGTGAGGAAAATCCTGTTCGATAATGTCGGAGATCGCCTTTAAATCCCGATCGATTTGTGATTGAGTTGACCTAAGCATCGCCAGTCGCAGTTCGATCTGATTATGAAGATCCTGAGAGCCTGATTCAATTACCGAGAGGTTGCACTTCTTCAGGCGGGTCAGCAAGCCTGAGAGAATCGTTCGCTTTTCCTTCAGGCTTTCAGCGCGGTCAATTTTGAATTTCATTGTGCATAAGGCAAAGGGCATTTCAAGTCACTTTCCTGACCGGATTGACCAGCGTTCCCAGCCCATCGATATGGACAGAGACAAAATCTCCATCGGTGAGCGGTCCAACCCCTGCCGGCGTTCCGGTGAGGATCAGGTCGCCAGGTTCGAGGGTCATGATAGAGCTGATAAAGATCAATAACTGCTCGGGCTTGAAGTGCATGTCTTTGGTCGAACCCATCTGCCTCAAGGCGTTGTTAACATGACAGCTAATCAGGGCATCACTGGGGTTAAACTCGGTATCGATCCAGGGTCCCAGTGGGCAGAAGCTGTCAAAACCCTTGGCACGCGTCCACTGCCCGTCGACAGCCTGCAGGTCGCGGGCGGTGACATCATTGGCGATGGTATAGCCAAAAATCGCCTCCGAGACGTTTTCACGGGTGAGGTTTTTTGATTGTTTTCCGACCACCAGAGCCAGCTCAGCTTCGTGCTCAACCCGATCCGATTGCCCGGGGAGCATGATTGACTCGCCATTGGTAATTAACGAAGAAGGAGGTTTCATGAAAAGCATCGGGTAGCGGGGCAATTCTGAGTTCATCTCCGCGGCGTGGTCAGGATAATTCCGACCGACCGCGACAATTTTACTGGGTTGACAGGGCAGAAGCAATGCGAGCTCCGAAAGTAACAGCGTTGCTTCGAAACGGCGATAATCGCCGAAAGGGTCACCTTGGATCAGCCCGACTTTTTCCTGGTGGATCCAGCCGTAATTAATTTCATTGTTTATATTTCTAAATCGTATTATTCTCATTTTTCGCTTATAATAGGCTTTCGCGGGCGGATAGCTCAGTTGGTCAGAGCGCATCTTTTACACAGATGAGGTCGCAGGTTCGAGCCCTGTTCTGCCCACTTGTTTAGTATTTTACTTCAGACCAGACCCGAGGAGTCAAGCCACTCTTCGGGCACTATTCTTAACTCCTCATAATCATCAGGCTCGAGAGTCAGCTTCGCTTCCGCATTCTTGTCAGCTCTTCCGCAGTAAGTGGCGAATTCGCACCGTGAACATTTGCTGATTTCTGAAACCCTGACAAATTCCTCAGCAGCCAGGCTGGTGATGCTGTCGATCAATTCAGTGATTTTTTGCTCATATCGTTGCAAGTCCTGGGCTTGACTGGTGATCTCAATCGGTTGGTCGGGGAAGTTTGCTTCCCAGTAAACCATAATTATGTTATCAAATGGAAAAGCTTTTGAAATCACAAGCGGATAAACCATGCTTTGCGCCTGGCTCTTTAGCTGGGACACACCAGGTGACTTCCGGGAGGTCTTCCAGTCGAAGATTTTGATGAAATCCTGATCAATTTGCAATAAGTCCACCTTCGCGCCAAGGTTATGCTCCTCGATTGTGGCAGTAAACGAGGCTTCAGACAGTAACCTACCTTCCAACCGGCAGACCGGGCTGGAGAGAAAATTGTCGAACCACACCTCCATACGTTGGTCGCGGTCTGCAGCAGCGATCGTCTGCAAATGGTCGAGGTCTAAACCCAGAAAATACTGGTGAAGCAGCTGGTGAAAACGAACACCGGCATCACGATCAAGTAAATGATTGCTTCCGCTCAACTGGGCAGCGGGCCAAATCAAATTTTTGACATAACGCAGGAAAAAGCGGTGGCGGCAATAGGCAAAGGTCTGCAGGTTGCTCTGCGTGAAAGTGAAATCGTGCTTGATCAGGTCAGTCATGGTCGTTTACCAAACCGGAAAGGTATTGAAAAGCCAAGGCAGGGCGCAAATTGTTCATCCTGCCAGTATTCCAACTGATCGTCAACGACTTTTTTGCCCGGGTGATTCCAACATAAAAGAGCCTCAGCCGTTCTCGAGCGACATCGTCCCGGGCATTTTGCCGGTCATAAGAGCGCACCATTAACCCACCGCTGTGCTCGACTTGTAAGGCTTCCAGGTCATAGAGCAGCTCTGCCTCGAGGTTTCGCTGGTTGGTGATAAAAAATTTCTCTCCGCCATAAACTTCACCATCAGCTCCGCTTGGGTAGTCATAATTGTTCGCCGAAGAAAGAAAGACCTTGTCCCACTCGAGCCCCTTGGATTTGTGCGCGGTTGCGACCAGGGCTTTACCGCGGTAATTGTCGGGGTCAAACCCTTCAGCCATCTGGCTAAAGATGGCAAACCCCCGATCGTTTTTGGTTATGCGGATTAACTCTTTCAACAAATCGAGTTCTGACCAATGTGGGTTGTTTTCAAGCAGCGTTTTACTAAAACCTGAAAGCTTGTGGACAATTGCCATCTCTGCATCCTCGAGCACCAGGTCTTGCGCGATTACCAACACAAGCTGATCGAGCGGGAGAATCATCGCGGCGTGCCACCTTCGGGTCGCCCTGCGGAAGTCTTTGAGCATTTCCAAAGTGGCACAGTTTAGCGCTTCCTCTTCCATCTGCTCCAACCAATCAATACCCTCGGGATAGAGATAATCCTCGGTCTTTTCGAGCAATCTGATTAATTTACTCGATTCTCTGACAAGCCCCCAAAGATCAGTGTTGTCCTGATAATGGCGAAAATAAGCTTCGAAACAACGAGCCAGGTGCCCGGCATTCAGCGGTTCGTATAGTGATTTCAAGATCCTGACGATCACCCCTGCAGAAAGCCGCGTAGTCTCAGAGACCTTCATCAACACGTCCGTTACCTCAATTTTTTCCCTTTTCAAGAAATCAATAATATCAGACACACGCTTGTTGGTATAGGTAAGGACCGCCACTGTACTTTCCGGATTTTCCCTCAGCCAACCACTAACTTCTTTAGTAAGATAGGTGAGCTCCTGCTCGGCAGTCATGGCTCTGATTTCCAGGTTCAGGGTGTCAGGGCGGTTGGTCGGGTTGGTTTGCGGGTCGCCAGGCTGAGTAGGCTCAATGAAAGGTTCTGACAAGGCATCACGAATAGCAAAATTAGGATGCGCGCTTTGCACCCAATCGATTAACGAATTCGCTAGGTCGATTATCAGTGGGGCAGAGCGACCGGAAACCGGCAAGTCTTCTGCGCGGACGCCCTCCTCGGCGATGAATTCTTTGAGCAAATTTGGGTCAGCAGTGGTGAAACTTTCGTAAATCGCCTGGTTTGGGTCGCCGACGCGCACCCAATTACCTTCATCACCAACCAGCGATTTCAGGATCGCTTGCTGCAGTTTGCTCGAGTCCTGTGATTCGTCTTCAAGGATAATGGGCCAGCGGTGGCGTAGCTGTTGGCACAAGGTCGGGTCGCGCCGCAGACACTCAAAGGCATAACGGATCAGGTCATCAAAATCAACCGAACCGCGATAATTCAGGGCAGCCTGATAGCCGCGGTAGATCTCAAGGACAATAGACATCAAAGGATTGGTTTCGGGGTCTGCGAGCCATTCTTCGAGCTGATTGATGGTGATTTGCCTGTTCTTGACCGTCTTCATCCAGTTTATAGCCAGGTCACGCAGGTAATCCGGCAGCCTGGTCTTAATGATATTGGCACGTTCTCGTTCACTCTTGTCTTCGCTAATCAGACCGGTGAGGAAGTCGTAATGTTTTTCGAGTGCCTGTGAGACCAGGTCCCGCATAATTTCCTGTGACTCACTCTCATCAATGATTCCGAATTCATTAGAAAGGCCAACCAATTCCGGGCGCTCACGAATGATATCGTTCGCGAGCCCATGCAGGGTGCGCACGCGGTAGCCAAAGCCCTCAATCAAGCCGTTAACCCTGAGCTGTTCGCCGATGCGGGTGGAGAAGTTGTCAGCGGCGGAATTCGAGAAGGTCACCACCAGTATCTCCTGGTCGGGCTCGAAGTCAGAAGTCAGAATCAGTTTGACTGCCAGGTGAGAGAGTGTCCAGGTTTTACCGCTGCCCGGAACAGCGGCGATTCCCATCAGCCCGCCTTGGTAGGTCAGAATTTTTTGTTGAGAAGGGCGTAAAGCGGGCTTGGCGGTCATTGCTTGCCTCGAAGCGCTTTCCGGAAAAGTGTGTTAAAAAGCGTCAGCAGCTGACCGCGTTCCTCAATGCCAGCTTCGTTAAATTCAGTGGAGAAAGCAAAAACCTTCTCACGGCAGCGCAAAAGCAGACCGCTCAAAATGCGCTGCAGGTTGGCTTGGTTGTAGGCAGATTCTTCATCAGCAGTCCACAATTTGCCAGTTTGCCAATGGCGGCTGAGAACGATTGGATGAGTCAGGGGTTGTTCAAGGCGTTCATACCAACCCTTGCTGCCGACATTTAGCCAAAACTGGTAATCCACCGGTTCATTTCGCATAAGGTAGCTGGTCACCGGCGCAATCAAGACATTATCACCGGGCTTTGTTTCCCAATCGGAGAGATAGGTGGCAGCAATCATGCCGGAGTCCAGCGCTTCAATAAAAGCTTTGGCTGACTTGTCACGGTCCACCTGTAAACTCTGATCAAGCGATTGTGTGAACTTTCGGAAAGACTCCATCAGGACGGCTGTGCTCGTTCCGGCAGCGATATCCTGTTCAAAAAGGTAACCCGGCTGCGAAAGCAGTTCACTGAAAAGCCGGCTTAGAAAACCGTCCAACGGCTCAGCCGGGTCAATCTCCAGCAGCCAGCTTCGCAGTAGTTCGTATTGTCTCGTGATTTCTTCTGAAACGCGATCCGACACTTTCGCTTCAGGCAGCTCAGAAAAATACAACTTATCCGGGTCGATATCGCCCAGCAGCAAGTGAGCGCGAACCAGGTCGAGCCCGCTTATTACTTTCGTAAGCCCGGCAGCGATCTCCGGGAAGCTTAGCTTAAGCCCCCAGGTCGGATGAGATAATTTCGCCAGAACAACCAGGGTTTTGATTGCTGGATCATCCCTAAGCGGAGCGGAAGGCTTTTGGAGGCTAATCTGCAGACCGAGTGCTTCGAGCTGATGGGTCAGAGAAAAGCGCAAATTGTCGGAAACGAAAGGAGCAAGAATGGCAATTTTCTTATCCTGTCCACCTGGTTGCCCACGCAGCGCTTCTATCTGCTTGGTCAATTCTTCCAGCAATTCCGGGAAAAATGTCAGGCGAACCGGAGGAAACCATATGGTCTTGTCGAGCAGTTCGCTGGAAGGCTGACAATTATTGATATCCCGCAGGCAGACTCCCAGGCTTTGCAGCGGTTCGACACTGATAAAATTGTCATCGGTGGTAAAGGACTCAGAGCAATGCTGTTCAAGACGGAGCGATGAGGCGGGGTCTGCTCCGAGGAAACTGCGATAACCGGCATGGTTATCGTGAATGATCAAAGCGCTCTGCAGACTTTCCAACCACTGCGCGACGAGGTCGTGGACATAAGGTGGGTCTTCTTCAGCGTTGTCGTAAATTAAGTGTTCATACTGGTTGTTGAGATACTTTTGAAAAGTTCGGTTAGGCCATATAACCTGGCAAAAAAGCTCGACTTGCAAAGAGAAGTCGACCAGGTTTTGCCGCAGGCAGAGCGCCCGAAATTGACTGATCGCCTGCTGCACGTCGGCGAAAACGTTTTGCCTTGCGATGTCGCCAATAAATGCCGAGGAAAGCCTGGAGCCTATTTCGGTATGCGGGAAGCCTACCAGTGCTGACTTGTTCAGGTTGTCGATTAGCTGAGTGTAAAGGCGGGGCAGAGGCAAGGTGATGTTGTTGAAACTACCCTGGTCGATCATCGGCTTGACGATCTGAGCCATATAGTACTGCGAAGTTTCCAGCGTGAGGAAACGGGGTTGTTCGTATGGATGCGCGTAGATCTGCTCGCTGCTGATGAGGGGCCAAAAAAGCGCAATCATTCTGCGAACCAGGCTGCTCATGGTTTGGATGCTGACGCGCTCACCTTCAAAATAACCGTTTTCTCGTAAGAAGCGCTGGTAAGGTTGTGCCAGGCTGCGCTGTGGAACGAGGACGAGCGTTGAAGTCTGACCGTGCTCAATGAGATTTTGCAGGCGCAAAAGTGCTGCACTGGTTTTGCCAGAAGACGCTGGACCTTTCAGGAAGACAAATTTATGCAGGTCAAACTCAGCAGCTTTTTGTTGGACGATAGTTGGATTATCAATTATTGATCTCATGGGCTCGAGAGTATTATAACGGTCGCCTGTCTTTTTTTATTAAAACCTTACAGCCGATGAAAGATCGGTTTATTGTCCAGATAAGAGCAGGTATATTTGAAACCCAAATCAGACAGATAGTCGCGGGCGACTTTGATGTAGGATGCCAGGTGTTCAGGTGCGTGACTGTCGCTGCCAACCGTGATAATTTCACCGCCGCATTCGCGGTAGAGCCGCAAGATGTCCGTCGAGGGGCTGAACCCGGGTAGATTGTAGCGCTCATTGGAAGTGTTGACTTCAATTCCCTTACCGTCGGCAATGATCACATCGAAGATTTCCTTCAACAAATCCCGATATTCAACGAAAGGAAATTCACCATATAAGTCATATCGCTTTATTGAATCGATATGCCCAATCACCGAATAGTTTTTGAAGATCTTGACTACATCCAACAGCTCCTGGTACTGCCGCAATTGAAATTCGCCTTGGCTGCGACCACGCTGGAAATCCTGCGTCCAGAATTCCAGGTCTTCAACCTGGTGGATCGAGATGATCACAAATTCCAGAGGCCACTGCGAAAAAAGCTGTTCGTAGCGCGGCACTGTATGGGTCTGGATGCCAAATTCAAGCCCTGCCAGGATACGGATTTGATGACCATATTTTTCTTTCATCCTCGCAATGTCGGCAAAATAATTGGGATAGTCAACGTTCACGACTGGCTGACCCTTATAAAACTGCAGGGGCATCTTGTCGGAATTGTGGTCGGGCTTGACACCGTAATCGACATGGTCGGTCAGCGCGATTTCTGACAGGTTTAGCCTGATGGCATCTTTAATGACGTTTTCCATGGGGTAGGTTGAATCGTCACTGTACGCGGTATGAACATGATAATCAGTAAGCATTAATCCTCTAAATTGAAATCTGATGAAATATTCTATCATCCATCGTTTCAGCTTCTGCTCTTCTGAAAGATCTCTGGTTTTCATTGTTATAATCAACGCTGACAAAACCTTCCAGGAGAGTAACCTATGCCATTATCATTGAGACCATTCTTTGACGCTTCCGGTGTTGCCATTTTAGGTGCATCAACCAACCCGAGAAAACTGAGTTACGGGATTTTAGAAAACCTTTTAACTCACGGTTACAGAGGTGGAATTTATCCGGTAAACCCAAATGCTGACGAAATTCTTGGCAAAAAAGCCTATGCCAGTATCTCGGAAGTGCCCGACCCGGTCGAACTGGCGGTTGTGGTGCTGCCAGTCACGGTCATTATGGAAACGATGCGCGCAATCGGAGAGAGAGGGATCAAGGCAGTTGTAATCATTACTGGCGGTTTTAAAGAATTGGGACCGGAAGGTGCAAAGATCGAAGCGGAAGTCAAAGAATTGGCTCAAAGCTATGGCATGCGCGTGGTCGGACCGAATTGTGTCGGCACAATGGACGGACGGACTGGTTTGAATTCGACCTTCATCAAAGGCATGCCCCCGGCTGGACCGATCGCGTTTATTTCGCAATCTGGGGCGATCTGTGGCGGGGTTATCGATTTAATCATCAATTCTCAAATTGGTTTTTCGCACATTGCCAGCCTGGGGAATATGATGGTTGTCACCGAAACCGACATGCTTGAATATTTCGCGCAGGATAAGGATGTTGAAGTAATTGCCATGTATACGGAAGGGATTCCAGATGGCGAACGCTTTATGCGGGTTGCCAGGGAAGTTTCAAAGAAAAAACCGATTGTCTTCCTGAAAGCTGGGAAGAACGATGCCGGCGCGAAGGCGGTCAGTTCACACACCGGCTCGCTTGCAGGCTCTTATGCCGCCTACCAGGCAGCGATGAAACAAGCCGGCGTGCTCGAAGTCAGTACGATCGATGAACTCTTCAACCTGGCATGGGCGCTCGGCAGTCAGCCGCTGCCGAAGGGAAAGCGTGTGGCGATGACCACCAATGCCGGTGGGGCTGCCGCGTTAGCGGCAGACAGTCTCGACTTCAATGGTTTTACGTTGGCACAAATCTCACCAGAGATTCAAAGCCGCCTGAGAGAAAAACTCAACCCGAGCGCCCAGGTTTCCAACCCGGTCGATATGCTCGGTTCGGTTAGCCCTGATGATTACCTCTGGAGTCTGGATAATTTGGATGACGATGACGGTGTCGATGTTTTACTTCCGATCCTGGTGCCGCAAGCGCTGGTGGACACGCTTGGCGTCGCCAGATCGTGGGTTGAAATTGGGAAGAAAACCGGGAAAACACTGCTGACCTGCCTGATGGGCGAGCGCAGCACTGGCGAAGCGGAACGAGTGTTGAACCTTAACAACGTACCGGTCTATAAATATCCTAACCAGGCTGCTCCGGTGTTGAAAGGTATGTGGGATTACAAGACGATACTTGAGAGAGAAGAATTTGAAGCTATAGCGGCGAGACCAGCAGATATTTTGGCAGTTGAAACTGCACTGGTAGCAATTGGCGACCGAAAAGTGATCGGCGAGTACGAATCAAGGCTGTTGTTGGACGCCTATGGCGTTCCCAATGTGCCTGGTGGGCTGGCTAAGAACCCCGATGAGGCTGTCGCGCTCGCGGAGCAAATTGGCTTTCCGGTTGTCTTGAAAATTGTAGCAGAAGGTTTGTTACACAAGTCGGACGCTGGAGGAATAGTGCTTAACATCCAGGATGGCAGCACTCTGCGCGTAGCTTACAACAAACTAATCGAGCGAATCCGGATAAATGAGCCCGCCGCTGAGATTGTAGGGGCGATGGTTGAGAAAATGGCTGCTAAGGGAGTGGAGACGATTGTTGGAATGCGTCGGGATGTCACCTTCGGTCCGTTGATGATGTTTGGCATGGGCGGTACGATGGTTGAGTTGGTTAAGGATATCCAGTTTCGGGTTGCTCCGCTTTCCAAAGCAGACGTCCACTCCATGGTGGCAGAAACGTTGGCTGGAAAACTTCTTAATGGCTACCGGGGGGGACCGATTGCTGATTTTGATGCGCTTTATGACGCAATCGTCCAGCTCAGTCACCTTGCCATGGAACACCCTGAGGTCCAGGAGATTGAGATCAACCCACTGATCGTCTATCCGGAGGGAATGGGTGTGCTGGCGATTGACAGCCGCATGATTTTGGCGTAGAGGCTTAATCAAGCTAAAAAGGAGCTGTGCTATGTTAACGGCACAGCTCCTTTAATTGACTCTAATTTAACTCGTTTTTTGAAATCTACAGAATGCGTTGAGCAAACGCATTCTGTCAAAATAATAGTTGTCAGTCCGGTATCGCCTGACCTATCTGTTAATCAAGGGCAGATAGGTGTTTATTGGTTCTCCCATCAATGCAAATTCAATTATGCCATAATAAGGATGCTCGAAACTGTCTAATTCACACAAATTGACCAGGTTGGTAAAACTGCCTGGGACATCCCCAGTCAGTTCGTATCGCTCAGATTCAATCCATAGAGTGAGGTAAGGTTTCCCAATTCGGGTGGGATGCTGCCGGTGAGTTGGTTCGAATAGAGACTGAGATCTTGCATAACAAAACAAGATATATAAAGATTAAATACAATAATTTTGAAATGGATACCAAGATAATAGCCAACACCTTTATCATGAGTTTGTCCGGTGTTTTCTCAATGGTGTTTGTCGTGTAAGGTGATAGTTGCCCTGAGAGCACCCAGGTTCATACCAAAAGGAATTGAGTCTAAGCATCCGGTACAATTATTCCATCATGTTTGAGGTAATAGGAGAATGCGGCACGGCGAAGGTTTTTTCTGAAAATCGCGATCAAAAAGCAATTGATCAGATTCAAACCCTGATGGATCAGCTTTTTGTGAAGGGGGCGCACGTTCGGATCATGCCTGATTATCATTGGGGAGCCGGTGCGACGATTGGATTTACAGCCAGGCTGGGCGAATGCGTGGTCCCGAACATGGTCGGCGTGGATATCGGCTGCGGCATGTATGTGGAAGAATTGGGCACACAGGATATCGACCCTCGCGAATTTGATCGGGTCGTCCACAAAATTCCAGCGGGCTTTAAATCCTGGCAGAGACCAATCCAGGATGCCCCTTTTATGCGCAGTCTGCTTTGTTACAAGGATATAGAAAGTTCTGTGATCGACCAACAGGTTGGCACGCTTGGTGGTGGTAATCATTTCATCGAGTTGGATAAGGACGAAGAGACGGGTAAAACCTACCTGGTGATCCATTCTGGCAGCCGTAATATCGGCAAGCAGGTTGCCGATTTCTACCAAAAATTAGCAGAAAGAACCTGCAAGGCTGACGTTCCACGGCCATTGAAGTATCTGATCGGTAAGCCAATGAAGGATTACCTGCATGATATGAAGCTCTGCCAGCAGTATGCCTGTTTGAATCGTAAGACCATGGGCGAGTTTATCAGCCGGCATTTCGGGATTGGTGGATACGTTTTTCAGACCATTCACAATTTTATTGGGGAAGACAGCATCATTCGCAAAGGTGCAGTCTCTGCAAAGAAAGGCGAGCGGCTGATCATCCCGCTGAACATGCGCGATGGCGCCTTGATCTGTATAGGAAAGGGAAATCCTGATTGGAACTTTTCGGCTCCTCACGGAGCGGGGCGAATTTTAGGCAGAAAAGATGCGATGAGAAGTTTGAACATCGAAGATTTTCGTAGGACGATGAAGCATGTTTTCTCTACAACCATAGGTCGCGACACCCTGGATGAAGCACCGATGGCTTACAAACCTACAGAAGAGATCGTTGCTGCGATTGGGGATACCGTGGAAATTGAAAGCCATGTCAAACCGATTTACAATTTCAAGGCGGGCAGGGAATAATAAAAGCCAACGAAGGGAATCGAACCCCCGACCGGACGCTTACGAAGCGTCTGCTCTACCGACTGAGCTACGTTGGCGTGAGATGCGATTATACCAAAAGTTTCAACAAATAGAAGTGTATTCTCTGTCATTCGGAATGGAGCGAAGAATCTTGATTGAGTTCCTGACAAATCCTTCACATCTGAGGTTTAGGATGACAATTGATTAATTCTTTTTCTTCAATGTATCGGCGCGTTTGATGATGTCTTTGCCAAAGCGCTCGCGCAGGTCATCGACTGCCTTGGTTAGCTCCTCACGCTTGGCACCGTCATTGTCAAACAGTCCGAGCTGCCTATGAGGCTTGTCCAGGTTGGTCACACCAACCCCCAAAAGCCTCACTGGCCGGTCACGCACCCAATGTTTTAGGAACAAGTCTTGTGCTGTGTCGAAAATATCCTGGTCGAGATTTGTACATTCTTTCAGGCTGGCTTGCCGGGTAAATGTTGAAAAATCAGAATACCTGATTTTGATTTGAACGACTGAACCAGCTAAATCTGCCTTTCTCAAACGTGCTCCGACTTTCTCCGACAAACCGCGCAATCTATACAACAAACTGACTTCTTCATCCTGGTCTTCATGAAAAGTGACCTCATTGCTGACTGACTTTGGCTCTCCGCTATCCGGATGTACTGGTGAGGCATCAATTCCCTGGGCGCGACGGCGCATAGACACGCCGTGCATGCCAAAGTAATTCTTGAGATCTGCATCGCTCAACGCTGCCAGCCTGCCAATCGTGTTAATGCCGCGCTGCCTTAAGTGTGTCGCGGTTTTCGGTCCGACCCCCCAGAGCGCCTGGATGTCGAGCGGTGCCAAAAATTCCGCTTCTTTACCTTCCTCGATCACGGTCACTTTTTGGGGAGATAGCCCACTTTTCACCTGTTTCTTGCCGTAATCGTTGGCAATTTTTGCCACAAGCTTACTGGTGGCACAGCCAAGTGAACAGGGCAAACCGGTTTCGTTTAACACTCTTTTTTGAAGATCACAGGCAATTGAGCTGATTGGTTGGGGCATATCACTGACGTCCAGAAAAGCTTCGTCGACTGAAACCTGCTCTACAACTGGAGTGGTATCCCGCAGGATTTCCATCACTTTGTCCGAATATTCGCTGTAATGCCTGAAACCACTGCGCACCAAAATCAGGTTTGGCACTAAATTTAAGGCTTCACGGGTTGGCATCGCCGAGCGAACCCCCAATAACCTGGCAGCATACGAAGCGGAAGTGATCACACCGCGACCGGTTGGGCTGCCACCAACGGCAAACACCTTCCCTTTCAGCGAAGGGTCGAGCAACTCTTCAACCGAGCAGAAAAAAGCATCGAGGTCAAGGTGGATTATCTTGCGTTTCATGGTTTTGAAAATCGCCCGCATGTGCAGGCGATTAATTTATTAGACGTCCAGGTTGCGAACCTCTTTCGCGTGGGTCTGGATAAAGCGCCGCCGCGGGGGAACCAACGCGCCCATTAACATATCAAAAGTCTGGTCAGCCTCGACCGCATCTTCAATATCCACCTGGAGCAATGTGCGGTTTTCGGGGTTCATGGTTGTTTCCCAGAGCTGCTCCGGGTTCATCTCACCAAGACCCTTGTAGCGCGACAGTGAAACTTTGGACTTGCCGCCCATCTTTGCAGCGATTTTCTCCATTTCATCGTTATTGTAAGCGTAGGCAATTTGGTTGCGGTAACTGAGGCGGTAAAGCGGTGGTTGGGCGATATAAAGATGCCCTTCCTCGATCATCGGTGCCATATAGCGGAAGAAGAAAGTCAGCAATAGCGTGCGAATATGAGCGCCGTCAACGTCAGCATCGGTCATGATGATCACTTTGCCATAACGGAGACCCTTCAAATCGAACGAATCGCCAATGCCAGTACCAAGCGCAGAAACCAGAGCCCGGACCTCGCGATTGCCTAAAATCTTGTCCAGCCTGGCTCGTTCGGTGTTAAGGATTTTGCCCCGCAGAGGCAGAATCGCCTGGAAATGCCGGTCTCGTCCTTGTTTCGCGGAACCCCCAGCAGACTCACCTTCGACGATGAAAACCTCAGATTTTGCCGGGTCGCGTTCTGAACAATCTGCCAGTTTGCCTGGCAGGGTCATCGATTCGAGCGCAGATTTGCGGATAACAAGGTCACGCGCTTTCTTGGCGGCGTCCCGGGCTCTCGCAGAAGTCAGACATTTTTGAATGATCGCTTTGCCTGCTGAGGGGTTTTCATCGAGGAATTGAGAAATGGTTTCACCAACAACCTGTTGAGCAAAGGTTTGCACATCAGCATTCATCAGTTTGACCTTGGTCTGGCTCTCAAACTGCGGATCGGGGTGCTTGATGCTGATAATACCGGTCAAGCCTTCACGGGTGTCTTCACCGCTAAAATTAGGGTCGCTGTCTTTCAGGTTGCCCGATTTGCGACCATAATCGTTGATGCTGCGAGTGATGGCACTGCGCAAACCTGTCAGGTGCGTGCCGCCATCGTTGGTGTTGATTGTATTGGCAAAACTATAGATCGATTCCGAATATGTATCGGTGTATTGCACGGCAAACTCGATGCTGACGCCGGCAACTTCTTTTTCTCCGTAGATCATCGGGTGCAGCACTTGCCGGTTGCGGTTGACATAGCGGGCGAAAGAGGCGATGCCGCCTTCGAAATGAAAGGTCATTTCTTTGCCACTGCGCTCATCGATCAGTTTGATGCTGACACCACGGGTAACAAAAGCCATCTCCCGGAACCGCTGAGCCAACGTCTCGAAGCGAAAAGTGACCTCATCGAGGAAGATTTCGCGGTCAAAGCGGAATCTTGTTGATGTGCCTGATTCGTCACCCTTGTAAGATCCGATTGCTTTTACATCAGCCTGGGGAATCCCTTTTTCGTAACGCTGGAAGTAGATCTTGTTATCGCGCCGAACAGTAACTTCACACCATTCCGAGAGCGCATTAACCGCTGAAACACCGACGCCATGCAAACCGCCCGAGACCTTATAACTGCCTCCGCCAAACTTACCGCCGGCGTGCAAAACGGTCATAACCACCTGGAGGGCAGAGATCTTCTTTTCGGGGTGGATTCCAACCGGGATGCCGCGACCGTTGTCGCTGACTGTGACGCTCTCGTCAGGGTGAATGGTGACGGAAATCTCGGTAGCGCTTCCTGCCAGGGCTTCGTCGATGGAGTTATCGACAACTTCGTAAATGAGGTGATGCAAAGCTTTCGAATCGGTTCCACCAACGTACATACCGGGTCGGCGCCGTACTGCCTCAAGACCTTCGAGAATTTGGATAGCTTCAGCATCGTAATTAACATTGTTATTGTTTTTCAAAATTGTTCTCCGCTCAAACACTCATGTGTTCAGAATTATTTGTTTCAGTTAAAAGAGACTCACGTACAGATTTTCGCGCGTCGATGTAAAAATAAAAACTGGCAACGTAAAAGGTTGTGGTGACCAGCGCGTGACCGAGAATGGAAATAAGCAGCATGTACGAGCCATCAGCAGGGATTTGCCAAAGGAAATTTGTTACATAAGTTGCCATGATAGCAACAAAAAGAAAAATTGATGTCTTGCCATTGGTCGGGCGAACTATCTGGATGCTTTGCTTCACAGCTTCCCTAAAATTGCTGCCATACAAAAGGATGTCGTGGGCAGTGAAGATCAGTGGTATGGATAGAGAAATCACCGTCAGAGTAAGAAAAAAGTATCCAACCGCACCTAAGATGGGTAATAGGGCATTGAGAATAGATATCAGGAAGATTGCCGGGGTCAGAATGAAGACAAAAACAAGGATAACCACCAAAGGAAGTGCCAGCAGCGAAAGAAACTTCTGCGCCAGGTTAGCGGTTATCGACTCGGTGTGCGTGTCGCGCACTGCGTAGCTGACTGCGAAAAGAAATAAAACCCCAAGTAAGAAACCGATCGTTGAAAAACCAATAATTGCCAGGAAAAATTGACCGTAAGATTCGAGTTGTACGGTCGAGAAAGCGCCCAGCGGGCTGACCTCCATCGGGCGATAGGCAAGCAGACTCGGTATGCCGATCGGGAAGCTGCGCAAAAAACCACTCAGGCTGAAATGCTGGAGCGTGTCGATCAGCGATGCACTTAACTCCTGCCACGTTTCCAGTATCTCCGTTGAGGCTGAGGGCGGGAATATGATGCTGTCGATCATATCCTGGACCATGTTGGTGACCAGGTAGCGTCGACCGAGCAAAAAGTAAAGGTCAAACAGGATTGGAAACAACACCAGGTATGCGTTGCCAGCCATGGTTTCATAACCTGACTTTATTGCCTGAAAGATCCTGGGCTGTTTTCGTGCTGGTGCTACAAATCTCATAACCTATAAATTATACCATTTAACAACAGAAATTGCACCTCTGCGTTCCACTGGAAAATCGCGCCAGAGGAAAAAATCCGACATTTTTTACATGAATCCTCATAATTAGGGCATTTTGATAAACAGGGTTTCCGTTGAAAAGTAAAAGTGCCATATTCGTGGTTTCTTAATATTTAAACCCTATTGAATAGGCAAAATAATCTATATTGTTGTGACATTAGCTTTGGGGAAGGTCCCAATCGTGAACATACAATCAGCGCTTTTATAGTCAGACCTCACCAGTTCAATAACTGCGGACAGGTATTGAAAACAGAAAAATAACCGTGATCCCAACGAGGTGAGTTTGGATGATTAAAAAAGTTCAGATTAGCTTGTGTCCTGAACCCAATCCTACCTTTGTTGCCATAGACTTGAAGCAGCCTCAAGTTTGCTGTTCGATTATCCTTGCATTCTGTAATTTTTCATATTGAGAATCGCTGTTTTTGATTACTCCAAACGCACCCAATAAAAACAGCGTGATAAAATTCGCTTATGTCATCACAGCGCTCTGACAGTCTTTACCATAACCGCTTTAGTATCCTGCTGGCAATCCTGGCGTTTGGCTTCACGGTCATTTATATGCTCCCTGTGGAGACCGAAGCAAATACTGTCAATATATTAGGCATCCGCTTCGAGCTAGCCTTTACAAGTTTTATACCTTTCCTTCTTGCCGTTCTTGCTGCCTTAGGGGCAGTGTGGGTTTTCTTAACCCATCCAATCTGGCAGCAGCAAAAACCTTCACTGCTGCGAATGCTGCCACACCTGATGCTGCCGTTTATTGCAACGATGATTCTTGCGGTTGTCTTGCGTCAATCCGCCCGGAGCCTGGTTTGGTGGGTGGTTTGCCTGATCGGTTATATCATCGTGGCGTTGCTGTTGAGAGCAGAATATGTGCTGATTGAAGATAAAGGCATAGGAAATGCCGGTTATTCCGTGATGGTGATCAGCTTTTCTTTTGGGTTGTTTTTGCTCCTCACCATCGCACTAAAAAACAGTGATATCCGCATGATCGCGCAGTTTTTTATGCTGTTGCTTTCAGGCTTATTCGTTTCGTTACGCCTGTTAAGCTTGCGGGAGGGCGTTGAAGATAAGCTATTATTCGCTTTGTTGGCGTCTTTGCTGGTTACCGAATTGGCTGTGGGTCTGCATTACGTTTTTATTCGTCCAATTCAATACGGATTGCTGCTGACAGGCTTGCTTTACAGCCTTGCGACCTGGCTAAATCAATACAAACCGGGAAAAAAACTCAGGCAGTACCCCGAGTCTATCGCAATGGCTGTTGTCACCCTTTTGCTGGTGGTGGTCAGCTCATTCGGCTGATTCTTCTTCTCTCTGCCGCTTCAGTTCTGTGAGATAAAGCCATTGTAGGTTACGGATGTGCAGGTCTTGCGCGAGACCGCCCATGCTAATGCGCGTTTTGCCGCTGTCTTCCACCATTTGGGAACGCAAAAAATCCAAGGGATTGCGGCGCCTGAAGGCTGTTCTGACCAGCTTGCGCACTGATTTCAGATATTCGAGGTGGCTGTTGGTGATATCGTCGATCTCGCCCCTGAGAACTACATCGCCATGACCCTGGACAATGTTCTCCAACCCCATTTGCCCGATCTCAGTGATCGTATTGGTGAGCACATCGATATCGCCGCCGACGAAAAAGGGAATCGGCATAAAAGCGTCTCCGGCAAAGAGGATTCGGTCGTCTTCAAGAAGAACAGAAATGCTATCATCTGAATGTCCAGGTGTGGCAAAAACCTTAATATGTTTTTTTCCAACCCGCAAAAATAGAGATCCTTTAGCAAGGGTGATCTGAGGTTCCTGGATACAAAGACTGCGAAACAGTGGGTTGTCTTTCCCGGCTTCGTCCAGCGCCGATTGGCTGCGGCTCAACATCAGTTCCCGGGCAAGTTCATGCCCAATCACAGTCGCTGAGGGAAACAGGCAGTTCCCCCAGGCATGGTCGGCATGGTGATGAGTATTGACGATGTAGCGTACAGGCACCATTAAATCGTCTTCAATGAACCGTTTAATCTGGGGAGTTTCCTCCGGCATGAGCGTGTCAATCAAAATTGCCCATTGCGGGCCAACAATTACGCCAGCTGTAACTTGTGCATAAACTTCACTTTGGAACCAATAAACATTGTCCGACACTCGTTCTTTCTGCATACCCTCACACCTCTTCCCGGATGGGGAATAGAATAGCATAAACGAATATAAAAGTCAAAAATTAGCGCTTTTTCTTCGTCAGAAATATATAGGCAAGCACGATTCCAACAACAAGCAAAGACCCGGCAGTAAAGAGAAAGAGATTACGGTTGGCGGGGCGGTGACCATTCTTGTCCAGGATGGTTCCGGGGTTGACGGTTGGACGTTTTGTCTCGGTCGATTGCAGGTTGGTCGGTTTTACGAACGGAGGGAGAGCCGGTGTGTCTGTGATTTGGATTTCTTCAGTCGGAACCAGCGTAGCGGTAAATTGTGTCGGCATAGGAGTCCGGAAAGAGTTTGTTGCTGTGCGAAAAGCTGTAGGCGTTCGTGTCGGAATGCGCGTGCTGGTCGGTCTGGTGGTTGCGCTCGGGCGGGGAGTGTTGGTTGCCGGGGTTCGGCTAAGCCGCACCGGACCAACTGTGTTCTGGACACTGCCATCATCGCCAATAACTTCCAGCAAATAGTAGTAACTGACTGCTTGCGTAGTACCTGCGTCCTCCATAGAATAACTGCGACCACTTAAGGAACCACCGGTTGAGGGCACAGTTTGACCGACCATGTCCCACGGACCTGAATTCGACGTACTTCGATAGACCTTGAAGCCGATGGTGTTGTTTTCGCTGCTGGTAGTCCAGCTAACCTGCACAACATCGTCGCCTTCTACCGCGCGCAGTACGGTGATAGCGGTGGTTTCAAAACCGACCACGAAAGGCGTAAAGGCAAGGTCATAAATCAGGTTTGGGCGACCGTCATTGTCGAGCTCAACCTCGATTGTTTTTGCCAATAAGTTACAGCGAACAACCTGCCCGCTGTATATGTCTCCGGCTTCGCCCTGTGGGGTGGCACCGGTATGGTCCCAGCCACCAGTGATCATGGTTTTAGGATCCATCCACATCAAAGGGTATTTTTCTACAGATCCGGAACCGCACAGTGAGATACTTTGAATCGACTGTTCGCAAGCGCTATTTCCGGCATAAGCAAAGCGCAGGGTTAGCGCGGTTGGTTGACTATCTTCAGCCAAAAATATGTCGAAATAGTTCCCGCAGGCGGTTAAATCGGCAACGGCATTGTCAGCAAATGGCATGATATTGGCATGATTAACGACATAAAGTTTGGCAGAGAAATCTGACTTTGCCGCTATTCCATGGAAATCGTTGGCAGGGTAAGACGGAGTGAGTGTCAGGAGGGTCGCTTGCGTACCAGTCGCCGCGCTGGCTATCGGGGCACCCAGTCTTAGCAAGTTGTCTGTGCCACAACCCTGCGCGCTTTGTGACGGCAAAATACCTTCACCCCAGAAATTGTGATTGGCTTCATTATTATTCTGACAGATAACCTGGGGTCCGGTTCCGTTATTGATGATGTTATTCGCTGTTAGCTGCAAGCGGGATGTAACCTCCGTATTTTCACTTAATAGCGCATAGCCAGCGTTGTTTTTAATCTCACTGTAGCGCACAATCAGGTTCCCAAGACTGTCTTTGTGAGTAATCGCGTTCTTACCAAATTCAAGTGTTGAGTTTTCGATCGTCACCGTGAAAGGGCTTTGGATGATAAGAAGGTCACGCGAAGGCATGCTGCAGATACCATCAGTAATGGTCAGGTTGCGTATAGTAACATCAGAAGTGATAAGCAGCATTGGTTGGCTGCAGTCGCTGCTTGATGTGCCCAGCCATCCGCCAACCTCGCCAATGATGTTGACAGGAAAATCAATCGTAACGGTGTTGGTTTTGATGTTGTAAGCAGAAATGATGTGAATTCTTGCGCCGCCAAGAGCGTTATTACGTGCGAACGTGATTGCCTTGTTCAACGCAACTGCCTGGGGCGTGTCAGGATCGTCGTTAAAAAAGCATTGCGGCGTTCCTGCACACTGGTCAGCGGTATCAGCGACGAAAATGTCCATGCTGGGGGTCTGCGCATTGGCACGACCGGTCGGCACAGAAAAAGCAACCAGTGTCAACAGCAGGGCAGCGAAAGAATAGAGTATCCCTTTTCTCATCGCTATGATTATAACCTCGATGGAATCCAGCTTGGTTGTGTTAAACTAAACAGAATGGAAACTGTTGCTTCATCGCTGCGAAAAAAGGCTTTCTTCCTTTTTGCAAGCATATTGAGTTATTTGGTCGGCGCTTTTTTGGCAGGTTTTGAAAATGGTCGGCTCGACTTCAGCACTTTGCTGATTGGTCTCTTCATTTTCTTGTTAATCTTCGCGTTACAGCAGCTATTTGACTATTTGACCACCACGAAGATCAACCCATATAGCAGGGTCAATTTTGAGCGCGGTAACAAGAAAGCCCAACTGTTCATTTTGACAATGCTGCTTTTCATGAGCTTGATTTTCCTGGTTTATCTGCTATTGCGGTTAAACATGCTCATCGGCGTCAACCTGATATTTATCAGCCTGCTTACGCTTTTGATGCTGATGACAGTTTTTCGACTCAGCAAGATGCTTTACCAAACCTACGGTTTACTTATCGAAGCGCTGATCGTTTCCCCGCTTATGCTGCTCTTTGGAACCGGTCTTCAGGGCATAAACCCGGGCAGCGGGCATGTTTTGCTAACGGTGGCATTCTTTTTGCTCTACATATCCATCAAATCATCATTGTTATTTGAACACTTCGGGATGAATCAAAAATCCGGCGAACGATCGCTGCTCGACTTAATCGGCTGGGAAAATGGGATGCGCTTGCAAAATGTATCCCTGGTTTTAGCCTACCTGGTTTTCGCATTCTATTTCTATAGGAACGGTTCATTAGGTCAAAATATACCTTTATTGTTTACTTCAAGCTTTGGAATTTTTACAATGTACCTTCAAAACCGTTTGGCGCGGGGGATGAAACCGCAATGGCAGATCATCAAAGCGACGGCTTTTGTCCATTTCTTTTCTGTTTGTTATTTACTAATATTTCCACTTCTATAAGGAGGTTTTCATGTTAAAAGAAGGCGATCTCGCACCCGATTTCGAACTCCCCGATCAGGATGGAGTCATGCACAAACTGTCAGGCTATCGCGGGAAAAAGGTGGTGCTTTACTTCTATCCCAAAGACGACACCCCTGGCTGTACGAAAGAAGCCTGCAGTTTCAGGGACAGCTTTGGCGATTTCCGTAAACACGGCATCGTTGTTTTGGGCGTAAGTAAAGACGGTCAAAAATCGCATGCCAAATTTCAGGAGAAATACTCACTGCCATTCCCGCTGCTTTCTGACACAGAGAAAAATGTCAGCGGCACTTACGAAGCCTGGGGTCCCAAGAAATTTATGGGCAAAGATATGATCGGAATGAACCGGATTACCTACGTGATCAACGAAGAGGGCAAGATTTTGAAAGCCTATGAGAAGGTTAAACCGCAGGATCACGCCCAGGAGATTTTGGACGATATCCTTTAGAAAATCCGGGTGAATATGGCTATTGAACGCTGAGAACGATCTTAGCGTCTTGCCAGAGGGTTTCAAGCGAGTAGAACTCTCGCAGCGTTTCAGTTAAGAGGTGTACAACCACGTAGCCGAAATCGAGAACGACCCACCCAGTCTGTCCACTGCCTTCGATGCTTGCGTTGTAACCATGCGCTTTTTTAATTTCTTCTTTGACTGCTGAAGCCAGGCTGTCGAGCAAACGTTCATTGCTGCCTGTGGCGATGACAAAATAATCGGTGAAATCCGAAAGACCGGTCAGGTCCATTACGAGGATTTCTTCAGCGAATTTATCTTCGAGAATGTTGACAATTTTTCGGGCTAAGGTAATTGGTTCCAGTAGGCACCTCTTTCTTTTTTTCTTATTCTACCCGAAGTTAAACTTGCGGTAGGTTTTGTACACGGGACCGCTGCGTGTCAGCATGCTTTCTACCAGGTCAATCGAGGTAATTACCTGGCTGCCAAAGCACAGATCAGTGAGCCCCCGCATGTGTTGAAAGATGCTTGATTTCTCATGAGAGTTTGCCCAATCAGCGATCCTTGCCAGGGTCAGGTGTGGTGAGAAACGCGGTTTTTGCTCCAGCTCAAGGATGTTTGTCGCTTCCAAAACACGCTTGTAAATGTCCCGAAGTGGAGGAGTGTCTTGTGCACCGACCCAGATTACCCGCACGGATCTGCCGCTTCCGAACGTGCCGGCATCCTGAAAGATCTGCTCAAAAGTCTCAGCGCCCTTGAGAGCAAGTTCAAGGCTGCTTGAAAGCTTTATTAAGTGTTTATCGTCGGTTTCACCAAGGAACTGGATGGTT
>JAAYZW010000068.1 GCA_012514645.1 Chloroflexota bacterium | reverse complement strand
TTTAGTTCCGTTTGTGATAAAGCCAGGTCAGCTCTCGTCATACACGCAAGCTTGGTTCCAGAACGGCTGGATGCACCCCTCAACATTGGCTGAATCTGCCCGAATGGATAAATTTGTTCCCTTCTATTTGCCCTATTGGGCGTTCTCAACCAGGATTTTATTCGATTGGGAAGCCGAGGTTGCTCATACTGTTTCTGAGCGTTACTATGATTCTTCGAGCAAAAGCTGGAAGACACGCACCCGCACGGTCTGGCGTTGGGAGGACGGCAATGTTCAAAAGGGCTACACCAACTTCTTAATCAGCGGTGTGAACGCCAAAAGGCTTAATCCTAATATTCTTGACCAGCTTTACCCATTTGATATGAACAAATTGGTCGCGTTCAACTCCGACTATCTGGCAGGAATCAACGCCAACGCCTATGATGTAGACCTTAACGCTGCCTGGGGTGAGGCGAAAAAAAAGATTCGAGACGAGGCACGCGATCTGGCGATTGCCGATGCCAGTAACTCGCAGGTGCGTAACCTCAGTATTGATATGAACTATGCCGATGAGCGCTGGCGCTACCTTTTTTTGCCGGTTTATATCGCAGTTTACATGTTTGAACAAAAACCATACCAGGTGATGGTGAATGGTCAAACCGGCAAGGTGTCCGGTAAAAAACCGATCGACTGGAAAAAAGTCTGGCTGGCGATTATTCTGTCGTTTGTGCCCGGGCTGGCTTCGATATTGATCGGTTTGCCGCTGCTGTTCGCCGGAATCGGCTCGGGTCTGATGATTCTTGGAGCATTTCTTTTGGTTATCGCCGGGGTGATTTCATTTTCAATCTACACGAAAGCCACCGGCATGGAGGCATTATGACCGAGAGTGTTCTTTCTGCTGCCCCCGCCGCTGAACTGCAAGAAGAACTCGGCTGGATGCCAGGCGCCTGTGTTGAGGCTTGCCCGACATGCAAGCGCGTTTTTCTGGTGCCCGCTGCGAAGAGCAAACAGCCCTGCCCACTATGCTATCGCAGTCTGTTGGCGCCTCAACCTGCCATAGTTCCGCGGATGTCACCTGAAATTGTGCTGCCGGTTCAGCTAAAAAATGAGGATCTCAACCTGGGATTGACGAGCTTTCTTGATAAAACTCCCTTCCGCCAGGAAGATCTCAGTGTTGAGAACCTGGTAAACCGCTCCCAGGTTGTTTGGTGGCCACTTTGGCTTGTGGACGCTGATCTGCAGGGCGAGTGGACTGGCACGCTCGGTTTTGATTATCAGGTCAAAACTGCTAAAGAAAGCTATGGTTCTGACGGTTGGTCCACCCGCAGTACCTTGCGCACACAAACCCGATATGAGTCCCGCAAGGGCACCCTGGAACGGCATTATGATGATATCCAAATACCGGCTTTGGAAGCCCACGAAAAACGTTTACATCAAATAGGAGCATACCAACCAAGCAGTGCCGTGCCTTACCGTGTCGGTTTGCTCGGGCAGACTATCGTGCAATTGCCAGAAATCGAACCACAAGCACTGGTGGAGGTCGCTCAAACGCGTTTTCATGCGGCGGCTGAAGAAGAGATTATGCAAGCCAACGCTGCCCAGCACCGCCAACAGATTCTGTTTACCGGTCAATATCTCAACTTGAACTGGACCAAATACCTGCTACCATTGATCAGCACCTGGTATCGGGACGAAGAGGGCAATGTTCAGCCGGTTGTCATTAACGGGCAATCTGGCAGGGTCTATGGCAAGCGCCTCGCTTCTGTTAGCCGGGCATCGAGATTGACCTTTGGTTTAATCTCCATACCAGTGGTTGTGCTGCTAATCGCCATAATTCTTTCTCTGCTGGCGCCTGCCGCGCTGCCAATCAGCCTTCCCTTTGGGGTTGGAATTGCCTTTTTCCTGGCAATTCTCGCCTTGCTGCCGCTCATCCGCGCTCACCATTGGAATAACCAACAGCAAAAGGCTGACGAGTTCAAATAACATGGCACTTCTAATCATCGCTTTTTTGCTTTACCTGACTGGAGTACTCGGTGTGTTCCTTGAAGGCACTGGAGAATTCTGGCTGTGGTTCCTGGCAGCCGGCTTGGTGCTCAATGTGACCATATGGTTACTAAGTTGGTTGGGCGCAGACAAACTCAGATTCATCAGAACCAGTCC
>JAAYZW010000067.1 GCA_012514645.1 Chloroflexota bacterium | reverse complement strand
TTGTGATTGTGCCCGATCAACTACGCGACCCGGGCAACATGGGCACAATCTTGCGTTCGGCGGAAGCCGCAGGCGCGCAGGCTGTCCTTCTGCCGCCTGGAAACACCGACGTCTTCGCCCCGAAAGTCGTCCGCTCGGGGATGGGCGCACATTTTCGGCTCCCGATTCAGCACCTGCCCTGGGAGGTTATCGCTGATTTATTACAAGGCTTGCAGGTTTTTCATGCCGACATGCATGGTACGCAGACCTGCTGGGAAGCCGATTTCAAACAACCGCTGGCATTATTAATCGGCGGTGAAGCCGAGGGTATCAGTACTGAAGGAAGCCGGCTGGCAACTGCCAGCATACGCATACCCATGACAGGCGAAACCGAGTCGCTTAACGCGGCTGTAAGTGCCAGCTTGCTGATGTTCGAAGTTGCCCGGCAACGCGGTTTGAGGTAACTTTGAAAATTCGATCCATCACCGTTTTTTGTCAGCCAGGCTTCCCGATCAACCGCCTGCTTTTACATCAAGTTGGAATTTTTGCCAATCACGCCCGCAAGCTGTTTGAGGAAAGCGGTTTCGAAGTTCAGTCACTCAGGCTGGCAACGCCGCCGTTTGAGCAATTCATCGCTCACTTCGATTTACCGTTGGCTGTGCAAGCTTTCGCGATCGAAGCACATGCCGAAGGCTTTGAGTATGTTTCTCTTGGACCTGCAGCAGCGGACTCTATAGCCTGGAATGATATTCCGCTCGCTCTTTCAATGAGCGACCGGGTTTTCATGAGCGGCAACCTGACCACCCCAGATGGCAAAGTGAGCCTGTCTGCGGCGCGAAATTGTGCCAATACGATTGTACGCCTCTCAACTGTGGAAGAAAATGGCTTCGCCAATTTGCGCTTCTGTGCCCTGGCAAACCTGCCAGCTTTCACGCCTTTTTTTCCCGCGGCCTACGCGCAGCCTGGTCGCCCGACTTTCGCCCTGGCATTGGAATCGGCTGACCTGGCGGTGCAGGCTTTTAGTGAAGCTGCATCGCTGCAAGAAGCAGCCGACAGCCTGATTGCTGAGGTTGAAAAACATGCCAAACAGCTTGAGTCCGTGGCGGGGCGGCTCAACCAGATGTATGGATACGAGTTCAAAGGGCTCGATTTCACTTTGGCACCCTTTCCTGATGATGCTATTTCGATTGGGCGGGCACTGGAAGCGCTGGGGTTGCAGGCATTCGGAAAACCAGGCAGCCTGTTTGCTTCGGCTTTTTTGACCTCCACACTCGACCAGGCGCGGTTCAAAAGAACAGGCTTTAATGGATTAATGCTGCCGGTGCTCGAGGACAGCAGACTGGCACAAAGCGCTTCGGAAGGCATTTTGAGCGTCAGCGACCTGCTCATGTTCTCTGCGGTCTGTGGTGCTGGTCTTGATGTGATTCCGCTTCCTGGCAATACCACCGCCGAAGAGCTGACCCCCATATTGCTCGACCTGGCTGCCCTCTCGCTGCGGCTGGATAAGGCGCTTACTGCCCGACTGATGCCAATTCCCGGTAAAAAAGCCAACGAGATGACTGATTTTGACTTCGAGTTCTTTGCCAATAGCCGCGTGTTAAAAGTTGATTCAACGGCACTGCACGGGAAACTGTCTGGGGATGAAGAGGTCAAAATAGCCCCACGCCATATTTAACCAGTTCATTGCGAGACCCCTTGCTATTTGCATTGCCGGTTTACGAAGAATTTTGCCAGAAAAAGAGTCGTGGCAATCCGCGCCTCGGTCGCTTCGTTACCGACAGCTATTCTTACGGGAGTTCCTGGACTTGCTTATAGTTCACAAGCAGCAGGTTCCCATCGCAATTGCCGCTTATTGAGAGTTTTACCCTTGCAGAAAGCGGGTTACCGGCAGGGTCAAACAGTTGAATATACAGACTATCGGTTTTAATTTGCTGGTTTTCGAGCACAAACCCGTAGGCACTCTGCCCATAGACCGTGACTTCGCCAGACTCGCTTGAAAGATCCACCACCCCATTGCCATAGGTGCCGGTCAGCTTAACGATCATCCCCTTGAGGGGCGACTCGCGCAGGTCCCAGACCTCACCACCGATAAACAGATATTCCTCACAGGCGTATCGATCGTAAAGCAAGGTATGCGGAAAGGCTTCCGGGGTTCCCCGGATCACAAAAGCAGCCGACCAGGGGGTTGAGGTTTGTGTGGGCTGGGGTGTCTGGGTGGGCACCGGTGTGTCGGTTGGAATCAAAATCATCTGTTGAGTGGCGGTCGGCGTTTCAGTGCCGTACCCGACCGGTGTGATAAAGTAATTGGGTGTAGGTGTGCCAGCGACGGTTACCGGTGGAGCTGTAATCTGGGTTTCGAAAGGGGAGGGCAACACACCGGTAAGCATTAAAACAACAACGGTTCCGACAAGTAATAAAAATATGACCGCGCCTGCGCTGCCACAGCCTGCCTTCCTTGTTTCAGGGTCAGTTTTGCGCACCGCCATGGGGCGGGTGTGGCTATGTCTTTCAGGAGCGAGTCGGTTGTTGCTCATGGCAGGTTGATAACGATCTCAGCAGCCGCACGGGCTTGCGCTAACCAGGCATCCAAAGCCTGGTTTTGAAGAGCAATGCGGGCATCAGTCGTCAGGAGATGTTGCGATTCATGTTCAAGCACGAGGATAATATGGTATCCAATCTGTGACTGAATCACGCTTGAATAGCTTCCCGGTTCAAGGGAAAAAGCTGCTGCCTCAACTTCAGGATAAAGCAGATAGCCCCGAGGGAACCAACCAAGTTCTCCACCCGACTCGGGAGAGTAATCCCACGCAAGGGTGTTAAAGTCAGCGCCGGCGTTGAGACTGTTGAGCGCGCGGTCGGCTCCTGCCTGAGTGCGGGCGAAGATTTGCTGAGCGCGCACCTGTTCGACCGCGTCGGGCACACCCTGGGCAATCTGATCACGCTGCCAAGCGGCTTCCATCGCCAACCGCAGTGTGTGACGAAATTCGCTGTCATCGTAATAGTTGCTTTGCATCCAGCCAGTAAGCGCCCCACCAGAACCCAATTCTTTAACCAGTTGGTCAATACGCTCTTGCAGTTGCGCGTCACTGACCACGAAGCCGTTGCTGCGGGCAGCCTGCGATAGCAGTTGTTGGTCGAACAAATAACCCTGCACCTTTTGTGCAATCTCCTCCTCGGTTGGCTGCACCGGCTCTTCTGCCAGGCTGTCGCGATAACGCGAAAGCTCATGTTGGTAATAGGTCAGGGGAATCGCTTCACCGTTGACTGAGATTGGAGCAGGCTCTTCAATTGCGGCTGGAGTTGGGAGCACCTGAGGTTCGTTGGTAGAAACTGTCACTGTAGGCAGATCGTCTGTGGGTGAGGGCACAGTAACCGCTGTCTCCTGGGCGGGGTCGCAAGCCCAAAGGAAGGCACTGCAGACCAGTAACAAACTAAGAAATTGCAGAGTGAAGCTGCGTTTTTGCATGTGCCTATTATACTCACAGTTGAGATGTGGAGTCAGAGTCAGCCAACCTTTGCCAATAAGCCCTGCTACTGGTTTTGGGATTCAAGCGGTCACGAAGGGCGGAAGCCCCCACTGAACGCTTGAGCTGCTTTATCATCAGACCCTTGCTGACTCAAAGCGCTCCGTATGGGCATGTCTCTGACCCTCCCAAAATTACCCTTGCGTATATTATGCGATTAGGCAAAAATGGTATACTTGACAAAACAAAAGCATACGTATTAATATCTGCTTGTCTACCTTTCTGCTGAACATGGATTGAGAGGAACTTACTATGGCTAGAAAACCATCCGGGAGTCTGCTGTCCTCCTATAGAAAAAAAAGACGGAACAACAGGTCAATTCTCATTATTATTGCAGCCATTTTGGTTGTTGCCGGGCTGGTTGTAATCGCGCTCTGGGCAACTGGTGTGATTGGTGAGGGTCCTGGTTTGTTTGCTACCAGCACGCCAACCCCAACAATGACCATGACCGCTACACCGGTGACCCCAAC
>JAAYZW010000066.1 GCA_012514645.1 Chloroflexota bacterium | reverse complement strand
TCCGTGGGCAGGAATATCTCACCTCGACACCGAAATATAACCTGCTCTACCAGGCTTTTGGCTGGGAGCGCCCCGAATACGTGCACCTCCCTCACATCATCCGTGAAGATGGCAGCAAGCTGAGCAAACGCAAAGGCGACCCTTCGTTTGAAGACCTGGTCGGGATGGGTTATCTGCCTGAGGCGATTGTCAACTATGTCGCCTTGTTGGGTTGGAATCCGGGCGACGAGCGTGAATTTTTCTTGCTGCCTGATTTGGTTGATGCTTTCGACATTAAGCGGATCAACAAATCCAATGCTGCCTTTTCAACCGATAAACTGCGCTGGCTGAACGGCGAACATATCCGCACCCTGAGCGCGGAGGAGTTTCACAAGCGCGCCCTGCCTTTCTACCCGGCCGGCTTTGAAGGCTTCGAACTGGAGCAATTGAGCGCGCTAATCCAGGTTCGCACTGAAAACCTGCAGGATATCCCGGGGCTGGTTGGCTTTTTTGCAGAACTGCCTGACTATGAGGTAAGTCTGTTTTTGCATGATAAATCGAAATCAACGCTCGAAAGCTCCAAACTTGTGCTCGAAGCTGTTCAGCCGCTGTTTAACTCGGTTGAGAACTGGACAAACGAAAGCTTATTCAACGTGTTAAAAACCTTTGCAAAAGAGCAGGGGATGAAGGTCGGCACGGTGATGTGGCCAATCCGCACCGCCCTCTCCGGGCAGGAAACCTCCCCCGGTGGCGCCACCGAGCTGGCGGCCATCCTTGGCAAGGATGAAACCTTGCGAAGAGTAAGGTTAGCGTTGAAGAAGCTTATCTAAACCTACGGGGCTCAAAAAAGACAGGACGATATTGAGAACCTCTCAAGCTGTATCTTGCCCACAATCCACTGCTGTTGTCGCGATCAAATTCAGATTCCCACGGCTTTTCGAGTTGCTAATATTAAGGCGGTGGTTAAACCTGACTGCAAAACAACTCACACCGATTGATTAGCTGTCAAGAAATTTACTACTTTTTCCCAAAAATGCATTTATAATTCTCCATAATGGTGATTCGTGGGGAGGTTCATAATGAGTTTCTTACATTTGAAAAACAGAGAAAGAAGAAGAAGCGGGCAATTTTCATACACAATTGAAGAAAGCATTCAAGGCGAAGAAGAAAAAGTCTCATCTTCAACCCAAGTAGATATCATTCTCCATGAACACGACATGTTGCGCGAAGAAATAATGGAGCGAATGAGAAATCAGAATAACTATATGCTGATTGCTGTAACCATACTGGGAGCGATCCTGGGATACTTAGGGAAGTTGTATGACTACTGGTCGATACAACAGATCGGTTTTGAAGTCGTTTCCCAGTTTGACAATCTTCCCATCGCTCACTTGCCGGAGGAACTGATCAAAAGCATCGACCATATCAGTATTCTTAGTGGCTTTTTAGATCCAGCACCAAATACAGACATCCTCAGGTTCCTGTCAGAACCGTTGCCGATGATTATTACATTTGTCGGTGCCATTGTCCTTGATTCCATAGCCGCTCTGTTTATTTACAATGAGAAAAACAAGGCATTGACCGTTAAATATATTTATGGAACCCTCGCACCTCGAATTAACGCTCTTACTTTAACGGATGATTCCGATTACAAGCATATGTCCTGGCAAAAAATGCGCCGCGAGGAACGGTTTAAGAAAAAAGAATCCACTTATCATCAGGCTTTCTTGTTCTCCAGTAACTATCTCTTGACCCTGGTTTCATCAGTGGTTTTGTTCATTTCGACAATCTGGGGAATAATTAAACACGTGGGGTTCTGGAATCAGCATTGGGTCTTTAAAGTGTTTGAGCCTATTTATTGCATTTTCACAGCGATACTCTTTTTGTCTGCCTACAAAACATTTCGTGACAAGAAGGATGATAACGAAAAGTAAAAGAGGTAACTTAATTACTTTCATTGTGCTATTGCACAACAAAGTTATCTGCTATTCTCAGTATAAATTTATAGCTGGAGTTTTGCTTTAAAACCTGACCTCAAAACGGTCGAATTCACCGCGAAAACCCTGCCAATTGGGATGAACCTGGTCCACCCTCCCGGCTCTTGGTCCATGATAGAGTTCCTGTAACAGCTGCTCGACTTTTTCGCGGGGACCTTCCGCCACGACCTGCACGCTGTCATCAAACAGATTGCGCACCCAGCCCGTCAGCCCCAGCTTGCGGGCTGTGTCTGACACAAAATAGCGAAAGCCAACACCCTGAACCGAGCCTCTCACAGTGACTTCCAGCCGTGACAATTCATCGGCATGATTATCAGAAGCGGTCGTCGTCATATTCCCCTAACGAATACTCATCATCGTCGTCTTCCAGATCGTCATCTTCGACATAGAGACGCCATTCCTCCTCATCAAAATCTTCTTCAAATGAGTATTCATCGTCGTCTTCGTCTTCGAAGTGGTCTTCCTCCTCTTCATCAAGCTCTGCCTGAGCCCAGCCAACGGCGAGAATATCCATATCTTCGCTGCCGTCAGTGAAGTTGAGCAGCTCCATGGCTT
>JAAYZW010000004.1 GCA_012514645.1 Chloroflexota bacterium | reverse complement strand
TGAGAAGTGGCTTGAAATCAGCAGATACCCAAGTAGATAGTAATTTCACCATTCCAAAATGGTCAAATTGAATGATAGAGTGGAACAATGACAGGTAATTTTTCTAATACACAAAATTCACACCCAATTCATTTTCAACAACGGGATGAAAGCATCTTAAGGGCTATCCAATCCTATGACGGAATGCTGACCAGAAGGCAAATCAAGGCAATGTTTTGGCAGGATGCTAGCAACCAGGCAATGGAACGGAGGTTGTCTTTATTATTTCACAACCATTATCTCAATTGGCCAAATCTTGAACAGCGCAGAACACGACCCATTCCCGAATCTATCATCTGGTTAGGCTGGCGAGGTATATTGCATCTTGCAGAACAGCAGACCTCTCTACTCATTGGGGAACCCAAAAATGACTCAGAGAATCAAATGCGTATGTTAGAAGCCAGGCTCCGAAAAGTAAGTATTTACTGGCTCCGTGAACCAAATTGGAATCAACTTGCTCATGACATTGCGGTAAATGATTTCAGAATGCAGGTTCAGAAAGCGGTTAGCAAGTTACCATCGATAACGATGGAACCCTGGCAAACAGAAGGCACTTTCCGCCGCGATATGGACATCATCAGCTATGAATTTGAAAATCGCAGCGGTCAAAAAGAGAAAATGAAACATGGTGTACGACCGGATGGTTTTTTTACACTGGTCGATCATCTACGACAAATCAATAATCAACCTGCCAAAGCAAGGTTTTTGGTGGAATACGATAACAGCACTCATCCCTTATATCGCTTCGGCAAACAAAAGGCATTACCGGGGTTGAACTATATCCGAAGCCAAGCTTACAGAAATCGCTTCGGTTTTAATTCAGGGCGCTGGCTGGTTATTTGTAAAAGTGAAACTCGCGTAAAACATTTAAAATCCCAAACTGAGTATGTCCTAGGCAAGCAAGCATCGAATTTCCTTTTTTCTATTGCCAGTGAATTGAATTACCAAACAGTGTTGACCTCACCAGTTTGGCATTTAGGTGCCTCAAATAGTAGGGTTTCATTGATCAACAATATTGGGAGTATGCCAGAATGATGTACTTCATAAAAATTACTAAAAATGTTATATTGACAATAAATAATCGTCTCGCACAATCAACTCAAAAAACAGGGAGTGGTTGTGTAGCCCTGGATCCCTTGCCGAATCAGGGCTATGGTTCAAGCCAGGGGGCAAGCTGCCTGACCAGGATCATCGGGGCTATTATCTTTACCCCTGCCTTGATTTTGGCAGGGGTATTTCCTTTATTTACTTCCGAGGTGAAATATGGAAAATACTGTCTTGCGTGATGGTGAGCAGCTTCTCAACGCGACCGATGTTGCACATTTTCTAAATATTAGCCGTGCAATGGCATATCGTCTAATGCAGCATGGAAAAATTCGTACCGTGTCAATTGGCACCGCAAAGAGAGTACGCATAAAAGATTTGCGCAATTTTGTTGAGAACAATCTCTCGCCAATGAGTGAGGTTTGAATAAATGAGCAGACTGGTAAGGACTCTAGGCCTGCAGTTTTGCAGTAAAATATTTATTCAGAACCTTACCAATCAAATATGGTGTCGAGTTGCCTTTCCTTTTATTTCTTCTAAAGGAGACTAAGGAAATGGCAAAGAAACGTGGTAATAACGAAGGATCAATTTACAAGCGCAGCAATGGCACATGGCGTGGGCAAATAAGCCTGCAAGGAAAGCGTTTAACTTTCACAGGGAAAACAAAACGTGAAGTGCAAGCCTGGATTCACAAAACATTGGATGAAATTGATAATGGGCTGAACTTTGAAAGCACAAAAACGACTTTGACAGTTTTTATGAAAGAGTGGTTGGTTAGCATTGAGCCAGCCCTACGATATAACACCATCCAACAATATGAACAAGTTACTCATCAATATATCCTGCCTGTACTAGGCAATTATCCTATACGGGACATCAAACCAGAACAAATCCAACGACTGTACAATGATATGGTCAACAAAGGATATGGCTTACGCACGGTTCAAATAGTGCATTCTGTTATTCACCGGGCACTTGTTCACGGTGTGAGATTAGGCTTGTTGTCACGTAATCCAGATGATGCGACAACGCCTCCGAAACCTTCACGGAAAGAAATGCGTTTTCTTGACGAAAACCAAGTTCAGCAATTAATGATTGTGGCGAAAGCTCAAAATGATCACTTTTTCACACTCTATTATTTAGCAATTGCGACTGGTATGCGCCAGGGAGAGTTACTAGGGTTATGTTGGGCAGATATCGATTGGGAGAAATGTGAATTAACAATTTGCCGTCAACTGACCAAAAAGAAGGGTGGGGGATTTGAACTGACTACTCCCAAAACCAAAGCTGGAATTCGACAGATCAGCTTAGGAAGTAATGCGTTGGAAATATTACAAGAACATCGAGAAGCACAACAACTGGATAGGCAAGCTGCAGGCGTTCATTGGCAAGATCAAGGTTTAGTTTTTACTTCAAGCATCGGTACGCCAATCGATCGTAGTAATATGCGTTGGTTTTTTAAAGCTTTGCTTAAGGATGCTGGATTACCTGATATCCGATTTCATGACTTGCGTCACACTGCTGCATCGCTCATGCTGAATAACGGCATTCCGCTGATGATAGTTTCAAGACGTTTGGGACACGCTCAACCGAGCATTACTTTAGATGTTTATGGACATCTTATTCCAGGGAAACAACAAGAAGCCGCATCTCTTATGGATGATCTTCTGACCCCAATTCAATTCAAATTTGATAACTAATTTCACTCGGTTGCACCACGGTTGCACCAAAAATGATAGACTGACTCGTTCAGTAGGCTGTTTGACGGCATATGTGGAGATATCTGTTTGATAAACCCCACATCTAAGTGCCCCCGGAGAGATTCGAACTCCCAACCATCTGATTCGAAGTCAGGTACTCTGTCCATTGAGCTACGGGGGCAAGTCGGTTTATTATAACTGGAAAATCCGGAAGAAATGACAAAATTTGCACGATTGGAAATGGAACGCAACTATTCTCTGTACCAAACGTGGAATGAAATTGAATCGGTCTGCAGAATGAAAATTGTTTTTGCCAAATGTTATATTCAATCAAAGCTATTACATATTTAATTTTTTAATCTCGGCTACCTTATAATTTCGTAATTATGTAATTAATAGAAAAGAAGGATGTTATGGCTAAAAATATTGTGCTTGCTTTAGGTGGTGGAGGGGTGAAGGGAATTGCCCATTTGGGTGTGGTGGCTTGTTTACTGGATCACGATTACGAGATTCATGGCATCGCCGGCACGAGTGCAGGCGGGATGTTTGGTGCGCCGCTGGCTGCCAAGGTGCCTCCCCGTGTGATTTTTGCGCAGGTTGTCCCTTTTATGAAAAAGCCTGACTTTAGCCGTGCATCCGCAGACGGTGCTTCAATTGCCGGGACACATGGTTTGGAGAATGCTTTGGCTCCATTTATTCAGGGCAGGCTGATTGAAGATTTGCCAATTAAATTTGTGGCGACTGCCGCCAGTTTGCTAACCGGCAAGGAAGTGATTATTGATTCAGGTGAGGCTATCGATGCGGTTTTGGCAACGATTGCAATTCCTGGTGTCTTTCCAGCCCGAGGTGAGAATTTGTTGGTGGATGGTGGGGTTTTGGACCCGGTCCCGATTTTGCCAGCCCGCGCCATTAACCCACATTTACCGATTGTTGCTGTGGCTTTGAACGAAAAGTCGCCGGACGCTGCTCCCGATTCTGAGGTTTTAGCAATGGGAGATCCAATAACAGAAAGAATATTGGAACGTTTGGGACGCACCAAGATTGGTGAAACGCTTGATATTGTGACCCGAGGTTTATCTTTGGGGATGGATAAACTGACCGAATTGTCCATCGAAACCGGCCAACCGGATGTGATTGTGCGACCTTTGGTGGGGCAGCATTTTGCACTCTCGATGATTGAACCCCAGGAATTGTTTGATGAAGGCTATCGGGCGATGAAAGAACAGTTGAATGTCCTGGAAAAAGCCTGTTCGATGGTGAATAGTATCAAGCGGGCAGCGAAATACAACAAAACAGATTAGGCGAGAGTGGTGGTTAGAAACAAACAGCTGACCACCAACTGCAATCTGCCCTTACTGCAAATTGTAATAGTTATAAACCGACCCCGAGAGGTTTGCTAATAGTAAATTCGCATGGTCGAAGATGACCTGCACCGGCTGGTAGACAAATATCGACAAAATGTAATCGCCACCGGCAGTGTATACAATGCCTGAATCGCCCATGGTGTGCACAAAGCCACTGTGCACTTCGTTTGCCCAGCCATGCTTGTGGGCGACGGTTGTGCCGCCTGGCACTCCTGCCTCTATTAGGTGACCAATCTTGTTTTTGCTCAAAAAGTCGACCATCATCAGGCATTCTTCATGGGTGATGGCACCTTCAAAAGCCAGCGGGATCGCGCCGCCGTAGTCCTGGGCGCAATAATAAATTTCTTCGAGCAATAAACCCATATCCAAAACAGTGGTCTGACCGTAACGGTCCGGACCAGTGTCATAATCGGTCTGACTGTTTGCGGGAGTGGTGATTTCCTGAAGCAGCGGCGAACCCAGCCCAAAATAACCAGCCCAAAACGTGTTTTCGAGCCCCAGAGTTTGCATGTCTTCGGTGATCCTGAGAGGTGCCAGGTTGGGTTCGATCACCCGCTTGGCAACTGCATCGGTTGATTCGTTACTGGATTCTTCAACCATCGCCTCTATTTCAACCAGAATGTCCGCGTCATAGGGGCTTTCAAGATTCTTGAAGAGCGTGATCAATGCCGGAATTTTGATTACGCTCCACGAAGAAAAGGCGATATTGGTTGGGAGTTCCGCTTCGCCAATGCGGCTATGAGTAAAATGAATCACCAATCCGTTTTGAAGGTCTTTGAAATAAAACTCTACCAAACCATCAAAAGTGGCTTCATCAATGATATCTTTCAGCATGATCTCAAGGATGTCAAAAGAAGGTCTCTGCGGACGGGTCTCGACCACCTCCACATTTACCGACCGACGAGTGCTTGAGGCGAGGGCATCTTCGATGCGCTGTACAGTGATCGGATAATCGATTGAGGTGCCAGTTTCGCCGGGGTAAAAACCGCTCTCACCTGGTATTGGCATCGGCGGTGTTGCCGGGATGTCATAGCGGATGCTGATCTCATTCTCAAGGTAGGACTGGATGCGCCCCTCGTCATAGGTGGCTTGCAATGGGATTGCGGTGGTGGTCATCGGGCGGTTCCAGAGAAAATTCCAGAAGCCTGTCCAGAATGGCTCGTTGGTGCGCTGCTTGTCAGCGGCTGCGAGCATGTTGTTGATCTGCAATTCAAAGCCCAGCATAGCCGGACGCACCTGGATGCGGGCGTTATTATATTTCAATTCGATCGGTGCCATGTAGACTTGTACCAGGCGTTGCGAAGCTTCTTCAAACTCAAGTCCGGCGATCGGTATGCCGGCAATTGTCATGCCAGTCGGAAAGGTGGCACGAATTTGGGCATAACGAACCAGCTGCAGTATGGTTAGGAAAGACGCCATGACGATTAGCCCGAGCGCTGCCCAGCGGATGAGAGCACCATTTTTTCGCATGTGTCTATTATAAGCGTGTTGGGAAACGTTTTATTTGGCTGCTCCAAAACGGTGAATTCTCTTCACCTTGCACGAAACCATTCCAACTGATACGAGGATATTCTGTGGACCACTTCCTTCGGATTTATTTTGACGCAGGCGGTTATTGTGATACACTTTTGCTTATTCGAAGCGCCAGGTTTGGCGTCTTTTTGTGAGGATGAAGGAGCTCTGGCGATGAAAGTAATTTTAACGGGTTCAATAGCGATCGACTATCTGATGAAATTTCCTGGTCTGTTTACTGATCACTTGTTACCAGAACACCTCGACAAAGTGAGTCTCTCTTTTCTCGTCCCAGAGCTTTCTCGGCGGGATGGCGGTGTCGGTGCCAACATTGCTTATAATCTGGCGATGCTCGGTGGAGAAGCCTGTTTGTTCTCGACCGCTGGGCAAGACTTCCCTGAATACGCCAAACGCCTCGAAGCAGTTGGCGTTGATACCAGCAGCGTGAAAATCATCCCTGATAAGTTCACCGCCTCTTTCTTCGCGACATCAGACAGGAATAACGCTCAAATTGCCAGTTTTTATACTGGAGCGATGGCAGATTCGGCTAACTTATCTTTATATGACGCTCCATTTCAATGCGACGATTTTGTGATGATCTCCCCAACTGACCCGGCTGCGATGGCAAGATATATCAAAGAGTCAATCGAATTATGTCTGAAAACCCTGTTTGACCCTGGGCAGCAAGTGATTAGCGTCGATGCAGATTTGCTGCGCGGAGGGCTTGAGACAGCGCACGGGTTGTTTGTCAACGAATATGAATTTGAACTGATGCAAAAACATACCGGCTACAGTGAAGAAGAATTGCTTTCAAAACCAGTCTTCAGCGTGATTACATTGGGTGAAAAGGGCGCCAGGATACATTCTGCTGAAGGTGAGTTGTTTGTTTCGGCGCTGAAGGGACTATCCATCGTGGACCCAACCGGTGTTGGAGATGCCTTTCGCGGTGGGTTTTTGCGCGGATATCTTGCGGGTCTGAGTTTGAAAACCTGTGCCGAGATGGGCACAGTGTTAGCTGCTGCTTGCATTCAAGAGAATGGAACCCAGGTGCATCGCTTTACCTGGAATGAATTTGTGAATGAATACAGAAAACACTTTGATGATCAGGGTGAACTGGATACAATTGGAAAATAATAAATAATCGGAGTGATGAATGGATAATTACAATATCAAAGATCTAAACCTGGCTGAAGGCGGTCGCCGCAGGATGGACTGGGCTGCCCGCGAAATGCCTGTGCTTTCTATTTTGGAAGAGCGCTTTCGCAAAGAACGACCTTTCGAGGGCATACGTATGTCTTGTTGTATGCATGTGACCACCGAAACCGCCAACCTGATGCGTGCGATGCAGGCTGGCGGGGCAGATATCGTTCTGACGGCATCCAACCCGCTTTCGACCCAGGATGATGTTGCTGCGGCATTGGTTGCACAATATGAGATCCCGGTGTTTGCGATCAAAGGCGAAGACGATGCGACCTATTACAAGAACCTGCATGCAGCCCTCGACCACAAACCACATATCGTTATGGATGACGGCGCAGACCTGGTAGGTACGATTCACAAAGAACGCCGCGACCTGATCCCCAACATCCTCGGTGGTACTGAAGAGACGACAACCGGTGTTGTGCGTCTGCGCGCGATGGCGATGGACAAGGTTTTGGAATTCCCGATGATGGCAGTCAACGATGCCATGACCAAACATTTCTTTGACAATCGCTATGGCACCGGACAGTCTACGATTGATGGCGTTATCCGGGCGACAAATGTGCTTTTAGCAGGTAAGAATTTCGTTGTGGCTGGTTATGGTTGGTGCGGTCGCGGTCTGGCGATGCGTGCCCGCGGGATGGGTTCTAACGTGATCGTGACCGAGGTAGACCCCATGGTCGCGCTTGAAGCAGTTATGGACGGATTCAGGGTAATGCCAATGATGGAAGCCGCCCCGATTGGTGACATTTTTATCACCGTCACCGGTGATCTGAACGTGATCGACAAACACCATTTTGAGGTGATGAAAGACGGAGCCCTGGTTGGAAACTCCGGGCATTTCAATGTTGAGATCAATATTGCCTCGCTCGAAGAGATGTCTGTTGCTAAAACCCGTGTGCGCCCGTTTGTGGATGCCTACGAACTGGCTGACGGTCGCAAGATTAACATCCTTGGTGAGGGTCGCCTGATCAACCTGGCAGCGGCTGAAGGTCACCCTGCATCGGTGATGGATATGAGTTTTGCCAACCAGGCATTGGGCGCTGAATTCTTCCTGACGCACCGTGACAGGCTTGAAAACAAGGTGTATGACGTGCCAGAAGAAATTGACCGCGAGATTGCACGCCTGAAGCTGGACTCGATGGGAATTGATATCGATGTCCTCACCGAGGAACAGGTTAGGTATTTGAATTCCTGGGAAGAGGGAACCTAAATACATCTTTTTAAATAACAGAGACCCCTCATCGCTAATTAATGAGGGGTCTTTATTTAATCTGCCATTCCTCAGAAAACAGTGTTGAGGCTTGCCTGAACATTAATGGCGGCCGATGCAAACATAACTTGATCTCAACTGATCGCTGCGTACATTAGCCCACATTTCCTCAGCCTGCGGTAAAATTAAAAAAAAACAAACAATTATTATCATCAATTTATTCAGGTGAAATCATAGCTGAAACCAAACCCCAGAATGTAATGCGCTCCGGTCCTATCCCCGGCTCCAGCTTCTATCTCGACAAAGCCGAAGTCAGCATTGGTCGTGACCTGTCCAGCGGTCTCACCGTTCCCGATCCGGAAATTTCTCGTCGCCACGCCCGTTTTATCGTCAAAACAGAGGTTTGATAAATCAATCCTCTGTTTTTTATTGAAAACTATGAGGGAAGCTAATGACGATTAAAGAAGAAGAATCAAAGAAACCTTTATTTCAGCGTATTCGCGAAACAGTATCGAAAAAGTGGGAAAACCTTTCAGACAAAACCCGAGCCATAATCGGAATTATCGTGATTGTCCTATTAGGAGGCATCGCTTGCTCTCCCATCTTAGTTTTTAGTTCTATTGATTTTTTTGCCGCTATGCCCTTTATTTATAAAATGCTCACCTTCTTGGTTTTAAGCGGCTTATTTTTATATTACTATTTTAAATGGACCTTTAAATATGTTTCAGTGCTTAGTAAAACTTTGAAAACCTTCTATGGCTGGGAGGACGGCATTGCGGTTTTATTACTTGTTTGTGGAGTTTATAATTTCTTAATGTGGCCCACAGTGGGCTTTCTTGTTGAATTTCGTGCTGAATTAATTGGAGCGGGAATCGCCACCTTGTTGATTGGGAATGCCAGCCAGGCAACTCAAATTCAGGAGGAAAAGAAACGCTTGATCCTCCAAATGGGCAGTCCTGATCATACCATTGCCATTGAAGCTGCCCGGCAATTCAGACTGCAGGGATGGTTACAAGATGGCTCTTTAAAAGGAGTATTCTTCGTAGAGGCGAATTTGAGTGGGGCGGATTTGGGATCAGCGAATTTGAGTAAGACAATCTTTTGGGGGGCGAATTTGATTGGGGCGAAGCTGGAGTATTCGAATTTGAGTAGGGCAGATTTAAAATGGGCAAATTTGAGTGGGGCGGAATTGGCAGCAGCGGATTTAAGTGGGGCAGACTTGGTAGATGCGGATTTGAGAGGGACAATCTTGGGAAGTGCGGATTTGAGTGGAGCAAAGTTTTGTAATGAAGATTTGATCGGTTCCGCGCGTTTCGATGAGACCACTGTATGGATGGGTGCATTTTACAAAGAAGGTGAAAAGGGCACGGTTTTCCCCGAAGGTTTCAACCCGGCCGATCATGGGATGCATTTAATCCATGAAGGAGAAAGCTATGAAGAAGCGTATAAGAGGGTTTTTCATGTTGACTGGCAATAATTTCCACGACCTCCATTAATCGCTCACAAATAATTGGTATTAATACCGAAAAATCAAACGGTACGGGCAGGTTCACGGAAACCTCGTGAGCTTGCCCAAATCGTCAAACCCGCCCATAATAGGTCTGTTGTGCGCAGGGCTCAGGGCAGGTCATGCTGATTGCGCCACCGTAATGACGATCGTTCTCGGGGGGGGGGGGAGCATGGGACTATGACCGTGCAAAGTTCAGTCTGGAGGTGCTCAAATTTCCCTCGAATGAAATTCAGGGCACCTCCAATCTCGCCCTACGTGCCCGGACCTCAAAACGTATTACCCGTCCTAAACAATATGACCTTGAATTTCTTGAACGTGTCGCAGCAACTACGGTCCATTTGCCAGCATAGTGAGTGGCATCTGTTGCGCGCCGTCAGCGCCCATAAAAGGAAATGAACAAGCAACGTTCCCTCCGGAAGTGGAACAACCTTTAAACAAAAAAGCTGTTCCTGAGCGGAGCAGCTTTTCAATAATTCCTCTAGTAACAACTAAAGAGGGGTGACGTCCTGGGCTTGGGGACCTTTGGCGCTGGCGGTGACGGTGAATTCGACCTTCTGATTTTCCTGTAAGGTTCTGAAACCGTCGGCTGTGATTGCGCTGAAGTGCACAAACACATCCTTTGCACCAGAATCCGGGGCTATGAAACCAAAACCCTTTTCACTATTGAACCATTTGACGGTTCCGACTTGACGTTCTGTCATGATTT
>JAAYZW010000065.1 GCA_012514645.1 Chloroflexota bacterium | reverse complement strand
ATGTTGCATAGAAAAGTAAATAAAGGAAACAAATATTATGATGCGTTTTGATAAGTTTTCGGAGAGAGCGCAGGATGCGGCAGCGCGTGCCGCTGAGATCATTCAGCGCTATGGGCACAACCAGATCGACTCTGAGCACATCCTTTTAGCATTGATTGAACAGCCACAAGGCTTTGTCACACAAATCATCGAATCTCTCTCTGTGGTCCCCGGTCAAATTGTCGACCGGCTGGACAATATTTTGCGTACCACACCCAAAGCCAATATTTTTGGCGGTTCGGCAGGGCAGGTATTCCTGACCCCGCGGGTAAAAATGATCGTGGATATGGCAAAAACCGAAGCCAATCGTCTCGGCGACGAGTATATTTCGACCGAACACCTTTTTCTGGCAATTTTGGCTGAGCGGGGAACTCAACTTTCCCGCATGCTGGAGGAGTTCGGCTTCAACCGCACCAACGTTCTGGGCGCGATCCAGGAACTGCGTGGAGGTCCCCGTCCAGCCACACGGGGAAAATTTGAAGGGCAATACAAGACCCTCGAAAAATATTCACATAACCTGACCCAGGCAGCCAAGGACGGCAAGCTCGACCCGGTCTACGGGCGTGAGCCCGAGATCATGCGCCTGATCCAAGTTCTCTCCCGCCGCACCAAAAACAACCCGGTGCTGATCGGTGAAGCTGGTGTCGGGAAGACCGCGATCGTGGAAGGTCTGGCACAAAAGATTGCCAATGACGAAGTCCCCGAGATTTTGGCAAATAAACTGGTTTATTCGCTCGATTTGGGCGCAATGGTGGCTGGAACACGCTTCAGAGGTGAATTTGAAGAACGATTGAAAACATCCATCGAAGAAATTCAGGAGAGCGACGGCGAAGTGATCTTGTTTATCGACGAACTCCATAACGTTGTCGGCGCAGGCGCTGCCCAGGGCACGATGGATGCCTCAAACATGCTTAAACCAGCCTTAGCGCGGGGCGACCTCCAGTGTATTGGTGCCACAACCATCGATGAATACCATAAATATATCGAAAAGGATGCTGCGCTTGAGCGTCGATTTGCTCCGATTTACGTGGACGAGCCATCCGTTGAAGATACAGTCAGCATGCTTAGAAGCCTGCGTGATCGCTATGAAGCGCATCACAAGGTCAAACTGTCTGACGACGCACTCGAAGCTGCCGCTAACCTGTCTTCACGCTATATGACCGGCAGAAAATTGCCTGACAAAGCAATTGACCTGATGGACGAAGCCGCTGCGAAACTGCGTGTAGCTTTATATTCGCTCCCTGATGATCTGAAAAATGACCGCAAAGAAATCGACCGGCTGCTGGCTGAAGAGGAAAAAGCAAGCCTCGATCGTGAATACGAACGGGCAGTGCAGCTGAAATCCGAGCGACTGCGGCTCGAAGAGAGTTTCAACGAGCGGCAATCCAGATGGGAGGCTGAGAACAAACTTGATGATGTTGTCGATGCCGATGACATCGCCGAAGTGATTAACCAGTGGACCGGTATTCCCGTGACCCAGTTGCTTGAATCGGAAACCACGAAGCTGCTGCACATGGAAGACCGTTTGCACGAACGCATTATCGGGCAGGATGAAGCCATCAAGGCAGTCAGCGATGCCATTCGCCGTGCGCGATCCGGTTTGAAAGATCCAAACCGACCAATCGGCTCGTTTATTTTCATCGGACCTTCCGGTGTGGGTAAAACCGAGCTCGCTAAAGCCCTGGCAGAGTTCCTGTTCGATGACGAAGACGCCATGGTCAGGCTCGATATGAGCGAATACCGCGAACAGCATACTGCGTCGCGCCTTTTTGGTGCCCCTCCGGGATACGTTGGCTACGAAGAGGGTGGTCAATTGACCGAGGCAGTGCGCCGGCGCCCGTATCGCGTGGTTTT
>JAAYZW010000064.1 GCA_012514645.1 Chloroflexota bacterium | reverse complement strand
TTTATGAAGTCGACCTGCCCATCCTGCTGCGCGCGGTGATCGTGAGCCTGGCTTTTTCGTTCACCATTTCGCTGGGTGAATTCGGGGCTTCCAGCTTTCTGGCAAACGCTCGCACGCCCACGATTCCGGTTACGATCTTTCGCTATATTTCCCAGCCGGGCGCGCTAAACTATGGGCAAGCTTTGGCGATGTCTACCTTGCTCATGATCACCAGCGCTGCTGGCAGCCTGCTGATAGAGAAAATCCGCCTTCCTGGGGAGGAGTTGTTCTAATGTTACGTGTCGAAGAGATTTATAAAGACTATGATGGCAAGCCCCTTCTCAGGGGAATCACCTTTGAGGTCAGGCAGGGCGAATTGGTCTGCCTGCTCGGCTCATCGGGCAGCGGGAAGAGCACCCTGCTGCGTATTATCGCCGGTCTTGAGGACCCAAAGTCGGGCAAGGTCTATTGGAATGGCGAAGATATTAACCAGAAGCCCACCCACGAACGCGGCTTTGGGCTCATGTTTCAGGATTATGCTCTCTTCCCTCACCGCAGCGTAGCCGAAAACATTGCTTTTGGGTTACGGATGGCAAGGCGCCCAAAGTCTGAAATCGACATCCTCGTCAGCAGAGCGCTTGAAAGCATTCACATGCAAGACTTCACTGCCCGTCCTGTGACCGAGCTTTCGGGCGGCGAACAACAGCGTGTTGCCTTGGCGCGCGCACTCGCGCCAGACCCGCGTTTGCTCATGCTCGACGAACCACTGGGCGCGCTGGATCACAGCCTACGCACTGAATTGCTCAAGGATCTTCGCAAGAGCCTGCACGACAGCCAGAAACCGGTAATATACGTTACTCACGACCAGGAAGAAGCCTTTGCCCTGGCAGACCGATTGCTCTTATTGAACGATGGTTTGCTCGTGCAGGAAGGCGCTCCAGAAACGGTTTTCAAGCTACCAGCCAACGCCTGGGTCGCTTCATTTTTGGGGCTGGGCAACCTGTTGCCGGGTAAAGTTATTGATGCCGACCGTGTTGAAACCGAATTAGGGCTGCTCGAATTGCAAACCCAATTAGAAATTGAGATCAGCTCAGACTGCATGCTGCTCCTGCGTCCTGAAGACGCATTGCTCGGAGAAGAAACAACACAATCCGCCCATCACCTACGCGCAGTTGTGCGAGACAGTGTCTTTCAGGGTGAATATTACCGAGTGGAAGTTTTGGTTGGCGACACGCTCCTGCAGGTCAACTCCCAGCATGATATCGAAATCGGTCAACCCGTCCATCTTGACTGGCGTCAAGATACCTTGCAGTGCTTGCCTCTTTCGTAGTGAATGACCAACCTGGCGTTCCGTTGGCGTGTGGACAAAACAGGGCTCTCCTGTACTGTGCAGGTTTTGAACCCGCCCCTTCAATGATCGTTAATTAAAAAACGGGCTGGTAAAAACCAACCCGTATCGACTTGCTTTTAAAAACAATCTTTTACTACATCAGGCTCAACACCGAATTAATCAGGTGCGACCATTCGATTGCGTAATTGCCGCTGGCGACCAGAATAACGACCACACCAATCGCTACACAAACACAAAGGCAAAGCACCAGAATGACAATCAGGGCGATCACCCAACCCCGGTTTTTCTTCTCTTCCACCGGAGGCGTATAAGAATAATTGGGTGAAACCGGTGGTGCCGAAGCAAAACCTTCTCCCTCAGGGGTCACACGGGCGTAAGGTTCGCGCTCATCTGTGACCGGGTCATAGATAACCGGCTCGGCTTCGGGCGGCAGTGGCTCACTGGAAAACACAGTTTCCGGGGCTGGCACGGTCACAAACGGGTCCGGATCAATCGCCGGCTCAGGTTGATGTGGTTCTTTAGGCACGTTTGCCCAGCGATCAGCGTCATCCGGGGCTGCAGGCTGATTCAGATCTTTTGGCACGTTGCTCCAACGATCTGCGTCATTCGGAACTTCAGTAAAATCTTGGTCACTCATAATTTATTCCTTTCAATCTCAAGGGATTTGGTTTATCCATTCGCTAAAGGGTCCACAAAAGGCAATGCTGCCACATATCAACCCTACGGCAACAAATATGACGAGACACATTGACAGGATGGAAAGTGCGATCCCAACCCATCCCAAAATCAAGCCGGCGTTCGCCAGCCCTAATCCGCCAACGCGTCCGTTGCTCTTTTCTATTTCATTCTTGGCTGCATAACCAGTCACGATCGCAGCGATCGCGCCAATGAACCACAGCCCTAAATAATTGGCTATACCGCTGATCAGGCTCAAAATCGCCCAAACCGACGTGGTTTCTTCTTTTATCTCATAACTTACATGATTTTCAGTCATTTCATCCTCCTTATATATCATCAGTAACTACCTGGCGGCGCGCTTCTCTGCGCTGTTTAAAAAACCATGACACCCACCAAATCAGTAAAAATACCAAAATAACCATCAGAATGGGCAGCGCCACAGAGAGAACCGACACAAGCGTGACAACCACATCTTCCAGTGTGCTTGCCACCGGCACGCCTGCCCCAGCTGTAGTGGCTTCGATCACCGGTCTGGCAACAAACGACTTCACCGCGTTGACCGAACCCGCCACCAGCAGCCCACAGATCATTGAGAGCGCCGGGTGGATTTCGGTGATGGTCCTGGCACTGGTCGCGAAAAGAATCGCGCCAGCAACCGGACGAATCAAAGATTGAATAACATCATTGACCTGGTCAACCGCCGGCACCTTATCTGCCACAAATTCCACCACGCCAAGCACAGCCAAAACGCCGATCACCCACCAATTCTCCAGCGCGCTCCAGGGTTCTGCCAGTTCGATCAGGTTGGTGAACCTCGCCAGCAGCGAAACCACAAGCAACGGGATGTAGGCATTCAACCCAGCTGAAGCCGAGAGACCAAACGCGCCTAAAACACCCCCAACTATCCCAGTCATGTATACTCCTTCTGCGGGGTGAGATGTTCCCCGACTATTCTAATTATAGTCATATTTTCGAAAGGGAACCGTAGAAAATCATAGGCTTATCGGCGCCCAGGTGCCGATCATCAGGAACCTTAACAGGCTGGTAACAATAATTTGAAGTAAAGCAAGATTAACACCAATCAGAATTGGCAATTTCATCTGTTTCCAGGTGGTCTGCCGGTTGCTGCGCCTGGTGAGCATCAGCGCAATCACTGTGTGCAAAGCGCTCAGCAGAAAAACGACGCTGAATCCAGAGAGAATCATCGCCGGCAGCAGGATGATCGGCTGTTGTCTGTAAACCCCCGCGACCATCAACCCAGCCAGCAGTAAAAGCAGGGGAAAGCCATACCATTTTTCAAAAAAGCTGCGGTTGATCCAGTCTGCCCATGCAGTCTGGTTGAAGAGCGGCATCAAAATTGCCCCAATTCCCAGCCCAACACCGCTGCCCGTAATCAGGCGAAGCAGGTTAGAAGGTTGGTATCCATATGTAAATCCGGGAATGAAGCGCATAAAGGAATTGAGCCCATCAACTCCAAACCAGATAAAGAGCAAACCCAATATCATCATTACCCAGCCCGGGGGGAAGCGCCCTTTGCGCCCCTGGAAAGCCTGGAAAACAATTGCCAGCAGCCCACCCAGGTACATGCCCGTGCAGCGCGCGCATAAAGGCGATTGCATGTGATGATAAAAAAAACTGCGCGCCTCCATTTGGTGGCAGACCGCATAACCGAGTAAACGCAGCTTCTCCCACCAGCCCGAAGGCGTCAGCCACAGCCAAACACCCACCAAACCAATCAGCAGCACCAGCCCCGCGATAATCCAGGGTCGATCATTCCGATCGACATTCGCCTCAACCTTTTGCAACTCGTTGTCAGCAATCAAAGTTGTCTATGCCTTGCTCAAGTATGCGTGCGCATCTTTGAGATAGTCGATGATGGTCAGGTGCTGTGGGCACAAATCTTCACAGGCGCCGCATTCAATACACATGTCTGCCCAGTTTTCTTCCGGAATCTGGTTTTGATACATACGCTTGCCGCGCTCACCCAGCTCATACATGACCGCGTTGTTATAAATAGCGAAAATCTGCGGGATCAACACATCGCTGGGGCATGGAAGACAATATTCGCAATGCGTGCAGGCAACCGGTGCCAACCCCTGCCAGGCATCACGCGCGTCCTCGATGATTCCGACTTCTTCAGGGGTCAAATGGTCAACGCCCGAACGGCTTGCGCTGGCAAGGTTGAGCTCAACCTGCTCAAATGTCGACATGCCCGAAAGCACCACGCCGACTTCTGGCTGGTTCCAGAGCCATTGCAATGCCCACTCCGCTGGTTTTCGCTGCACATCAGCCTGACCAAAAACATTTTTTACTGCTGTTGGTGGTACTTCAATCGCCAGCCTGCCGCCTTTAAGCGGCTCCATAACCACCACACCCAATCCGCGACCGGCAGCCAATTTCAGCCCGCGCTCGCCAGCCTGGTAATTGATGTCCATATAGTTGTATTGAATCTGGCAGAAATCCCAGTGATCATAGTCATTCAGGATGCGCTCAAAGACCTCGTAGTCATCGTGGAAAGAGAAACCGAGGTGCCCAATTTTGCCATCTGCCAGCTTCTGTTCTGCCCAGTCAAAAATTTTGTAGTTAAGGTACTTGTCCCAATACCCCTGGTTCAGGGCGTGCAGCAGGTAAAAATCGATCCGATCGGTTTGCAGGCGCTCCATCTGGATGGAGAAATAATGGTCGAAATCTTCCGGTTTTTCAATCAGCCAGGAGGGCATCTTGGTCGCTAAGGCAACTTTCTCGCGGTAACCGTCCTGCAAAATTCGACCAAGCACGACTTCGCTCTGACCACCGTGGTAGCCCCAAGCAGTGTCGACGTAGTTGACACCCTGGTCAATGGCGTGGCGGATCATGCGGGTTGCTTCGGGCTCATCAATCGCGTTTTCTTCTCCCATCAGTTGCGGCAAGCGCATACATCCAAATCCGAGTGCTGAGGGTTGAAATCCTGTTTTTCCGAAATTTCTGTATTCCATAACAATCCATATCAGTGTTTTTCCCTATTTTACCCTGAGATCTATTCACCGCCATCTAATCAGCCCTCATGCTGTCCAAACTTGTGTTCCATATACGTCAGAAACGGTTAAAATACAACCATGGACACCCCAGATACAGACCCAATCCTCCCGGATCAACCTCCGCTGAGCCAGACAAGCACCAATGATTCCCCTCCATGGGGTTGGGGCACCAAGCTGATTGTCGGCACCCTGCTTATCGTTGGCTTTTTGGCGCTGGTGATCC
>JAAYZW010000063.1 GCA_012514645.1 Chloroflexota bacterium | reverse complement strand
GAGAAATCGTTCTCAACCACCAGATCAGACTCGGCAAAAGCCGTGTCAAGGTCACCTTTCTTGCTCTTGTTCCAGCTGGCAATGTTGGAATCTTTCTGGGGGAAGAAGACACCGACGTAATGTTTCAGATCGTTAATATCATCATGCACCAGAATATCGCCTTGAAGAGCTTCGTCGACATCATGTACTGGGGTCAGTGGTTCGTAAACCACTTCGATCAGCGAGACCGCGCGTTCAGCGGTTTCTTCATCTTCAGCCGCGACAGCTGCGACCACATCACCCTGGTAACGGGTTTCACCCTTAGAAAAAACACGTTTGTCCTGCATATAGAGACCAACCAGTATGTCGGAATCTTCGCCGGTTAGAATGGCGCGGACGCCAGGCAGAGCTTTTGCTTTGCTGGTATCGATGGAAACGATCTTAGCCCGGGCATATGGCGAGAGCAGGCACCTGGCATGAAGCATGCCAGGGAACTCAAGGTCATAAGTATAGATAGCCTGACCGGTAACTTTCTCACCGGCATCTTTGCGGTCATAACGTTGACCGACGCGCTTGTACTTTGATTGGTACTTTCTCTCTTCCATTATTGTCCCAACTCCTTTTGTTCACGTTCCACCGTGCGCTTGACAGCATTGAGGATCGGAATGTAACCAGTGCAGCGGCACAGGTTTCCACTCAGAACTTCAATGATCTCTTCATCAGATGGGTTCGGGTTTGAGTCTAACAAGGCGCGGGTTGACATCAGGACACCAGGGGTGCAAAAACCGCATTGCAGCGCGTCCTGGCTGATGAATTCTTCTTGCAATATGCTGAGTTTACCGTCTTTTGCCAGCCCTTCGACCGTGGTGATTTGAGCATTATTAGCTTCGATTGCCAGGACGATGCAGGAAGTGACCGCCTTGCCATTCATAATGACAGTGCAAGCGCCGCATTCACCTTCACCGCAAGCCTCTTTGGTGCCAAACATCTTCAGTTCGTCCCGAAGGAAGTGTAAAAGCGTCAAGCTTGGGTCAATATCGCGAATGACCTTGCGACCATTAACGGTCAACTCCAGGGTCACTTTTCGTGCGCCCGATTCAATATGCTGGGTATACATGGCACAATCTTTTTCCTGATCCATGTTTAATCCTCCTTGCCAATAAGTTCGAGCAGTCCACGTTTTAGCAAAACTCCTGCCATTTGCAGGCGGTAGGCTGCTGAAGAGCGTACGTCTGTAATCGGGCGGATGTGCTCTTTAATTTCTTCCGCAGCCCATTCAACGGTTTGCTGTGAGAGACCACGCTCGTTGATCTGGTCTTCCAGGGCGAAAAGCCGCAGTGGTGTCGGAGCAACGGCACAGATGCCGATGGCAACTTTGCCGTCCGGTTTAATTCGGGTGGCGACACCAACGGTTGCCAGGTCGTGACCGCGAAGCCTTGCCTGGCGCAGGTAGACACTCTTGTCACCCTCACCTGGTTCAGGCAATTCCACCGAAACCACCAACTCACCGCGCTGTAAAACTGTGCGTTTTACACCGGTGAAAAACTGGTGTATTGGCACCTGTCGGACACCTTGAGTGCCGGCTATGTTTATCATGGCGTCGTAAACCAGCAACGATGGCGGCAGGTCTGCACCGGGGGAAGCATTGCAGATGTTACCGACCACTGTGGCGCGGTTGCGCAGCTGGAAAGAAGCCAGTGCTGCTGCGGCATTGTGCAGGGCAGGATATTTTGCCTTCACAATATCCGAGTCAACCACACGATTTACCACAACCGCAGCTCCGATCGTGAGACCGCTGCCTTCAATATACTCGAAAACAGCTGCCTCGGGAAGTGCTTTTATGTCCACGATGTGTTCGGCATTGACCAGATTTCTGCGCAGCAGAATCATCAGGTCGGTACCGCCAGCGAGGGCGTAGGAATTTTCTTCCTGCTCGAGGTATTGAACTGCTTCATTGAGGTTGTGGGGCTTGAAGTATTTAAATCTACTTAGCATTTAAGCCTCCTTTTCTACCTTTTTAAATTTTCAAAATCGTCGTGAAAATTGCGATTGTTATGTGCGAAGAAAGCGTTCATGTTATTGAAAAGTATTTCTCAACCATTATTTTAACATATTGCCGAAAAACGAAGCCTGTAAAATGTTAACAACAATCGCCCAAATAACACGACCATAATCATTAAAATTAACAACCCCAATTCGCCTCGATCGGGGGGAGACGTTTTGAGAATCGATCTTCATACTGCCTGCCAATCTCTATTAGCAGGGGTTCACTTTCAGGTAAGCCAAACAGCTCGAAACCTACCGGGACGCCGATTGGCGCTTCTGGAGTGGCGGCTGAAAAACCGCCTGGTAAACACAGCGAAGGAAATCCGGTGATCGCCGCAAGCGCGCCGTTGCGCTGCAATTGAGAGCCACCCACACGGCAAACCAGTTGCTGCTGGTGTGGAAAGATCAGGGCATCCAGGTCGTGCCCGACGAACAGCGCGCGAACCTGATCCTGTAAGTTGGCGCGTTTTTTCATGCGCTCAGCGTAATCTGGCGAATCAGTTTCAAGCTGGTTGGCGATGACAAGATTGTCTTTTATGCCGGGATGATGGAGACCGCTGGATAATATGGCATCGATGCTCTGAAAGGGAGCCTTCGCCGCCTCAAGATAGGCATTCAGATGTGCTTTCAGTTCGTATAAATGTACGCTCACGTTGGAAACGAGCTCATTGATCTTGATTTCGCTGTCGAGTTCAATTAGTGTTGCGCCTAAAGAACGCCATTCGGCAAGCACGTCTGCCATTAGCTGGTTAACTTCTTCATTGACTGGTTCTGAACCGAAAAAGGATTTCAACACGCCCAGCCTTATCGAGCTGGATAGGTTTACTTCAGGAAGCGGTCGCACCGCAATCACCTTGAGCACTGCTTCTGCATCTGCCAGAGTCCGCGCCATTGGACCGGCGGTGTCCTGGGTAAGTGAATAGGGCACGATGCCATCGTCACTGACCAGACCAATCGTTGGGCGGATGCCCACCAGGTTGTTCGCGCTCGATGGTGAGCGAATGGAATTGATCGTATCTGTTCCGATGCCCACCAACCCAAAATTGGCTGCCAGAGCCGCACCAGTGCCGCCGCTGGACCCACCGGGAGTGCGTGTGAGATCATAGGGGTTAAGAGTCTGACCCTTAATTGAGCTGATCGATTCACCCCAAATTGCAAATTCATGCAGGTTGGTCTTGGCGAGGATGATCGCCCCAGCCGCTTTCAGGCGTCTGACGAGATCCGCGTCTTTACCGGTCGAAAAACCTTCCAGGCTCAGACTGCCTGCAGTTGTTGGCATATCTTCCGTTTCGATATTATCTTTAATCAAAATGGGAACGCCGTGCAACCTGCCACTTAACGATCCAGTTTCACGCAAAATTTTGTCACACTTTCGTGCCTGTTCGATCGCATTCGGGTTGACTGAGACAATGCTCAATAGAGAGCGGTCACAACGTTTAATGCGGTCGAGATAGAGGGCGACAAGCGCTTGTGTGGAGATCGTTTTATCGAGAAGTGCCTGGTGATAGGTGGAAATATCCATTTCGAGCATAAACCTATTGTAACCTCATGCTAATTAAATGTGACAGGATTCTTCAACGATAGGTCTGTATTTGCATTGTTAAACCTTAACAAGCTGTTGTTAGGAAACTCGCAAGTTCTTGTTCGTGTCTCACAATGAGCTTGTGCTAAAATTTAGGTACAATAATGAACAGGATGAGAGACGGCTGATGCAAAAAGCACTAAAAGTTCGTTTACGTGACATCCTCAACATCGAATTGCTGGCTGGGGTGGAGGTTATCGCTGGCGAATCGGGGATGGACAAAGTGATCACCTCCGTTAATGTTATGGAAGTTCCGGATATTATCGACTGGGTCAGACCAGGCGAACTTTTATTGACCACTGCCTATTCATTTGCTGACAATGTCGAAGCATTAAACACGCTGATCCCTCTGCTGGTTGAAAAGGGTGTTTGCGGTATGGGCATCAAAGTGAAACGATATATTGATGAGCTGCCGCAAAGCGTCCTGAAGACAGCCAACAAGCTGGACTTCCCAATCATAAAAATTCCCCAGGACGTATCCTACGGTGATCTGATGAAAGAGATTTTCTCTTATATCATCGGTGAACAAACCCGATTTTTAGAAATGATCAATGGATTCAATAACCAGATCAAAGAGATCATGCTCAGACGCGGTGGGATGGGAGAATTTGCCGATCTCATCAACCAGTTCGTCAGTTGTCCGACGATGATCTCAGACCAGGTCCACAAGAGTTTTGTGTTCCGGTCGGATGACCCAAAATGGGAAGCCATCCTTGGGCATGTCGTTCCGGCATCTGTGCCAACCGCAAGCATTTACAACGAACCTGGGCTGACTGAGATTCGCACAAGCTTTGATCTGGTCGACGGCGAGAAGATACGGCGTTATAGCATCCCAATCTATTTCGACGATAGCCTCTATGGCTTCATTTATATTTGGGATGTTCACAACTGCATCAATAAGAGTGATTTATTCGTAATCGAGTCTGCGACCTCGCTGATCG
>JAAYZW010000062.1 GCA_012514645.1 Chloroflexota bacterium | reverse complement strand
TCCCGCCCGATTCGATAAAGGTGTTCGGTTTCTATTGGGTCAGGCTGAAGTATTTATTCAGGAATTATTGGGGAACGGTCAGAAGGCTGTGGAGTGACAGGCATTCATCACAACCCGCCCTTGAGAAGGCGAAAACGTCTTATTCACTGCACGATTGGATGAGTGAGCGATGATAATTTGTCTTTGAGTGAAGCATCAGCAATTTTGATTTTGGAAGTTTTTGGCAAAGCGAAGCATCTTAACAGTGTGAGCTAAAACCGCTGCAGCGCACATTCCGTTTTGCTTCGTTCAGGATGACAGATCACGACCTCGCCCTGCGGGAACTTCGTCTTATCTTGCGATTTAACAACCAACAGATACGGTGGTTGGTCACTTACATTTGCAAAGCGCTCAACACGCGCTTCACCCTGCGAGGAATATTCATCAATGGTACGAGCACCTTCTTACGCGAGAGCCAGGCGATCAGGCTCTTACCCAATCTTAACCCCAGGCGCACAGGTTTACCATGCCGCTGCACTTTAACGACCCTGCCGAGGATATCTTCCGAATAAATCCAGCCGTCAAAAAGCGCGGGAACATTGTCGCCTTTGCACAAAACCCTGGAACCTTGCAATTTCACAACCCGATGGGCAATAACATGCCCCGACTTAGGCTGGACAAAAACGAGCACATCCCCCACCCTGATCGAATCAAACCCGGCCGGTGCGACGAAAATTTTATCTTCTGAGCGAATAAAGGGGAGCATGCTGCTGCCGGGTGCGTTGAAACTGATGTGGTGTCCATCGGCAATCGCGGCGCGGATCAGCGCGGCTAATTCCGCCGGAGCGAGGCTCCGTTTTGTGAGCTTGGGTGTGCGTGCGTCATCGATCTGGTAGGCTGTCATGGTGAAATCTTCCGACAATTTTGGGGCTGAACAGCAGCTTCGCGATTACCGCAAAACCCAAAACGCGCCTCGCGTGAGCCGAGAAAAACGTTTTCTGAACTCATTTGCCACCAAAACTTGCCTTCCTGCTGCCCGTCATTCCAGTCGCCTTCCACCTGGCTTTGGTCTGCCTGGATGATACCTTTGAAGAAGTAATCGATTGCGCTTAATGTGGCAGTGCCGCTGACCTCATTGCCACTTACTGCCAGTGTCAGCACAGCCGTGTCATAACTACCGGTGCCGCGCTGATACCAAATATTCCAGGTTCCTGCCCAGACGGGGGTGATTAACGTGGTGGTCGCCGTATCTGGGTTATCAAGCGGGTAAGGAAGCTCAGGGGTGTCGTCTGAGGGCTGCTCTCGATCGGGAGGCAGAATCTCATCCGGTGTGACGTCTAACGCCTGCTCGGCAACTGTGGAAACTTCTTGCTCCTTTCTTTCGGGAGTTGCCACCAGGTCTGCCATGCTGGCAGGGGTCTGCAAGGTCGCCACGGTCTGCCCCTCAAAGGATTGCACCTCTGGCGGCTTCGAGCGCCCACAGCCAGCCAACAAAAAAAGCATGACCAGGATCAGTAAAATTTTCCTATTCATGCTCTCAATTTTATCACTTACGCGGTGATGCTTAGCTGGCGTCAATTCGAGCAAGCGCCGAGACCACGCTCTCGATAACCAATTGCTGCTGCTCGTCAGTCATGGTTGGGAAGAGCGGCAAAGTGACCTGGCGTTTGGCGACATGCTCGGTCATCCACAAACTATTGGAGAAATCTTGCGAGCGGTCGTTGTAAATCTCAAAGGTGTGTACAGGTGGATAATGGAAACTGGTCTGAATGCCATCCTGTTTTAACAGGCTGCGGAATTCTTGCTTGTCTGCGCCCGTGGGCAGCAATACAGGCAAAATATGCTGGCTGCTGTTGCCCCTACTCTCGCCAAAGGGCAAAACCAGGCTTGGGGCGTGCTCAGAAAAAGCCGCGCGATATCGCCCCACCAATGCTGCGCGCCTGGCATTCCCTGCCGGCAGCTTTTTGAGCTGTTCACGCCCTATCGCTGAACGAAGCTCATCGATGCGATAGTTATAACCCAATGCGACCACGTCATAGCTGCTGGCGTGCCCCTGGTGACGGTCCCAGGTGAGTGTGGTCATGCCATGAGAGCGCAGCAGCCTGATTTTTTCCGCCAGGGAATCGTCGTTGGTGGTCAGCATGCCCCCTTCTGCGGTGGTCATATTTTTATTGCCAAAAAAGCTGTAACAGCCGATGTCAC
>JAAYZW010000061.1 GCA_012514645.1 Chloroflexota bacterium | reverse complement strand
TGTCCCAGGCTTATTGGCAGCGTCAGGTGGTACTGGAAGCTTACCAACTGGTGCAGTCCCAGGCCTGGCTGGATGATATCCCCCCAAACGCGCAAGCTTACAACTGCAAGCTGACCTACCGCTACAATTCGGAGACCCAGATGCCAAACTCAGAAGAAGTGTGCGGTGAGCCTTACACCGTCGACACCGGCACAGGCATTGGCGAGGTTGTGCAGGACTGTTACTACAAAGTTTATGAGGATTACTGTTCCTACGACACAATGCAGTGGGTCGCGATCGATACCCTGGCTTTGGACGGCTATGGAACAGATGCACGCTGGCCGACAGCCAATCTTGGCAACGGACAGCGGCTTGGAAACAGCACGGAATCTTATGTGATCACTTTTTACGGGGATGGCTCAGAATATCGCTACAACACCACTGACTATGAACTCTTTCAGAATGCCTATCCTGGCAGCGACTGGGTGATCGAAGTTAATGGCTTTGGTAACATCACCGGGCTTACACCAGATTAAACGATTATCAACTCTATAGAAAAAGCACCCCATCGGGGTGCTTTTGAGTATATGATTTGGTCTAAAAGCTGGGTAGGCTAAAAAGCGTCAACCTCGAACCAACGCTCGCCATCCTTGAAGGCGTAAACAGGCATCCAGGCAAGCCCAAAGAATTCGGTAACGATATCTTTCTTCAGTGGTTTGATGACCACTTCTTCGACTTCGACCGAGCTATCCTCTGCTTTTGCCTTGAATTCTTCGATCTCTTCCTGCATTTTCGCGTCCAATTCAGCCAATTCGGTGTTGTACTTTTCGATCATGACTTCAGATTCTTTGAGATTTGCTTTGGCAGTTGAAGTCATGCGCCGTTTGGTGAGGGAAGTGTTGATGCTGCGTTTGCGACCACCAAACAAACTGATTACCGTCTGAAGACCTGTGCTGGCTTCTTCAATGCGGCGCTGGTTCAGGGTCTGCTTATCCTTCTCCATCTCAAGTTCTTCTCTTAGTTTCTTGTCTTCGATCGACTTGCGCTTTTTTTCGTACTTGGCCTTGATGGCTTCGACTTCCTCCGTGAGATCGCTTTTTCCGGCTTCACTGACACGTTCAATGAAATCTTCTTTGCTCTCTTCCAACTCCGAGACCATCTTCAGGTCCGCATTGCGGAACAGGGTCAGTTGATAATTGCGATACAACCAATCGGTGAAGTCATCAGACAAACTGAGGACGTTCCTTTCGTCGTCGAAGGGGTAGGTTAAATCCGCAAAAGTCGCCTCAGGCAGCGGACGGGGGTCCAAATCCTGCGAAGTGATGCTTTCAATTTGGTAATCCTGCCATTGCACCAATCCACGTTTTTCCAATTCCGACATCAGGACCGTTACTTTTTGCTGGGTGTTGACGTTGTAGGTTCGGTTGGCAAACCAAACCTGAGCCTGCCCAAGCAGGACCGGTCGGTAATGGTAATGCGGCTGGGAGGTGGGAGGCAGTCCTCTTTCTGCAGCTTGCTTGTGGGCGTCTGAGAGGCTCTTGCTCAGCGGTAGGTAGAAGACGTTTACTTTTGAACTCAAAACCGGTTCGGTGTGTCTGCCAGGCAAGTCAGTTGTTTGCCCGCCGACAACATCCTGGGTGGAAACAGTTTGCGAGTCACCGGATTGCGCTTCTGAAATCATGCGCGCATCAGCACCAACCATGCGGTTCAGTTCTTCAAGTTTATTGCGCGTGATGGGACCAGCCAGGTAATTCATGGCCCAACGGGTGGTGAAAATTTCAGGCCCCTTGGAGTGCACGTTGTGCAGCAGGAAGACCCGTTTGCCCAACGCGGAAATAGTGTTATCAAAATAGGAACGGTCAAAGCTTCCGGAGACGTTGGTCAAACCATCCAGAAGGCGTT
>JAAYZW010000060.1 GCA_012514645.1 Chloroflexota bacterium | reverse complement strand
TTGTGGCAGCCATGAAGAAATTGCTCCATCTGGTCTATGGAGTCCTAAAACATGGAATACCTTTTGATCCTGAATACGTTCAGAATTCCACGCTCATCCCTTGACATTCAAGACGGTATCTACGGCTATCAGCTATGAGCTATGAGCTATCAGCCATCCTCTATCAGTTGAAGAAATTCAGAATCTCCTGTGCCGTATGCCGCTGCAGCGAATCGTAGACCAGCTCTGCCGCACCGACGCGGTCGACGGGTCCCAAGCCCAGGGCGCGCATGCCGGCGGCATGGGCGGCTTGCACCCCTGCCTCCGCATCCTCCACCACCAGGCACTCTTTCACCGGCACACCAACAGCCTTAGACGCCAGCAAAAACAGGTCAGGGTAGGGTTTGGAACGTGCCGGGGCATTGCCATCGATCACGGCGTCGAACATGTCCCCGATCTGCAGACGGTCCAGCACCAACCAGGCATTCTTGCTGCTGCTGACGATGGCTTGCTTAATGCCAATTCGCCGGTTCTCGTCCAACATCTTCAACGCGCCTGGAAGCAGATCGGCAGGGGTCATCTGACCCACCAATTCGATATAGTAACCGTTTTTTCGCTCCATCATTTCAAGGGCTTGCTCTTCGGTCACCTGCCTGCCCTTGAGCAGCAGATTGAGCGATTCGCGCCGTGAAACGCCGCGCAGGGCTTCGTTGTCTTCACGGGTAAAGTTGATACCCTCTTCTTCTGCCAGTCGTTTCCAACCCAGAAAATGCAGTTCGGAGGTATCGGTCAGCACACCATCCAAATCAAACAAAAAAGCTTTTATTCTCATGATTTTTTCTCCTGGGAGCGGATGTCAACCAGCTGTTCCTGTCCGCGCCACATAAATTTGAAACGAAGGCGCTGCCAGTGTGCCGGCAAATGTGGTTCAATGTGCCAACGATCTTGATCTATGCGCAGTCCGCCAAAGCCAAAGACGGCTGCCTGCCACAAACCACCTGCCGAAGCACCGTGGATGCCATCGCCGGCATTGCCGCGCACGTCTTCGATATCAGCGCGGGCTGCCCGCATAAAGTTCTCGTAGGCATCCGCCTGGCTGCCCAAGCGGGTCGCCATAATTGCCTGGATGGACGGGCCCAGAGACGAGCCGAAGGTGAGGTCGGTGCGGGGGGTGTAGTAGTCATAATTTGCCTGGATGGTTTCCTGGTCGAACAGTTCGGGCAGCATGTACATGAGCATCATGATGTCAGGCTGCTTCAAGATCTGAGAAGCGTTGGCGCCTTCAATTCCCAAAATAGCCTGGATGGATTCAGTGCGGGGGTCAAAATCCGCAGCGAGTCCGTTGGTGCGTTCAAAATAACCAGCGAATTGTTCGATCAATCCTTCCTGGTTTTCCAGTGGGCAAAAGACCTGGTCTGCCATGGTCAACCAATTGGAAAGAGTCTGCTCGTTGATCGACAGCTGCGCGAACAAGTGGCTGGCTGCCTGGGCGTCATGGCTCTTGAGCCATTCAGCAAGCGCGACCGCGGTATGCAGGTGCCAGCGTGTCAGGTAATTGGTGTAGGCGTTGTCATCGACGTGATCGTGGTATTCGTCCGGACCGATGACGTCGCTGAGGTGATACTGGCGAGTTTGCGGATTCCATTCCAGGCGCGACGCCCAGAACTTGGCGCTGTCGAGGATGACCTCGGCACCCCGTTGGACCATGAAGTCATCATCTCCACTGAGACGCCAATACTGAACCAGGGCGAAGGCGATGTCTGAGGAGATGTGGATCTCGATGTCGCCGGTCCAGATGCGGATCAGGCTCTTGCGGTCCGCGGGGTCCGGTACCCAGGTGGGGGTCACTTCGCGACCGTCGCCGGCACTTTCCCAGGGGAATTGCGCGCCCTGGAAGCCGCCTTCAAGCGCCTTTTCGCGGGCTCCCGGTAAATTGTGGTAGCGGTAAGAGAGCAGGTTTTTGGCGATCTCGGGGCGCGTGAAGGTGAAGAAGGGCAGCATGAAGATCTCGGTGTCCCAAAATGCGTGCCCGTGATAGCCGTAACCGCTGAGGGTTTTTGCACCGATGTTGACCCGTTCGTCATGGCGGGGAGCAGCGATGAGGAGGTGGTAGATACTGAACCGCAGGGCAAGCTGGGCTTCGTCATCCCCCTCGACCAAAATATCGCATCGTTCCCATTCCTTTTGCCAGGCTTGCTGGTTGGCTTCAAACAAGCCTTCACCCGGATCGTTTTGCAGTCCTGCCAGGCACTGCAAAGCCTGATCTTTGGGGTTATCGCAGTCACGCGAGGTATAGATGGTGGTGAAGTATTCGAAGCGGATCTGCTCACCCTTTTGCCCCAGGACTGCGGCAGAGACGGAGGGCATTTTTGTGATGTTGGGCAGGTCTTTTTTGAAGTCGGGGCTGCCATTCACCAGCATTTTTTGGGCGAGAGCAGCTTCAATTTTGGTGGTTTTGGTTTGCATTCGCAAATAGATGGTATCGCCTGCAACTCCCTGTTCCAGCCACTGCCACTGTTGGTAGCGCATCGTATCGGTGCCGGCATCCAGGCGGCTGGTGATCAAAATCTCGCCTTCGTAATTTTCGGGGGTGATCAAAACCATCTGGCTCATCAGATGCGGGTCGGCAAGGCTAGGATAGCGGAAAAATTCGAGTTTGCTGACCCTTCCCAGGGGGCTTTCCCAGCGGACTTTTCGGGTAAGCAAAGCGGAGCGCAAATCCAGCTCACGGTGATAATCGAGCAGTTTACCCTCAGCCAGGCTAAAGCGCTCACCAACCAGGCTGATATCCAGCTGGGTCCAGTCGGGGAAGTTGACCAGGTGGGTGAAAACCACCGGAACATCATCGAAAACTCCATGAACAAAGGTAGTGCGTTGTTCCCCCGGGTAGTACTCATCAAAAGTGCCGCGCGTACCCAGATAACCATTGCCTTGGGTCAGGGCAGTCTCATAATGGGGCAAGCGTTTTGGATCAAAAATTGTTTCGGTGATTTTCCACAGGTCAGTCATAGGTCTCCTTAAAAGGAATGATTAATGATTCAAAACATACTCAAGCAGATCATCCAGCCGGGCGGTTGCCAGCCCAACCACGTGATCTGCCGCACCATAGTATACAAAAACTTCCTCGTTTACGACAACATTCGCACCCGAAAAAACTACATTGGGCACGTCGCCCCGCAGCTCCCAGATCTCCCGGGGGTAAAAAATTGAGCTCTGGGGACGACTGATGATTTTGGCAGGGTCTTTCAGGTCCAGCAAGCACAATCCCAGACTGTAAACATGCGCCTGATCATAAGCGTGGTAGATCATCAGCCAGCCGTGCTCGGTTTTGATGGGCACACCTCCGCTTCCGATCCGTTTGGATTCCCAGCGGTTTTCGGGGCGTGGTCCAAAAATGGGCTGCATATCCTCTTCAGACCAGGTTTTCAGGTCTTTCGAGCGCGCCAGCCAAACCTGCGGAGGTCGGCGATGCAGACTGACAAATTTGCCGTCGATTTTTTCGGGGAAGAGCACATGATCTTTGTTATCTTCACCTACCACCAGCGGTCCAATGCGTTCCCAGTCGCGCAGGTTGGTGCTTTTGGCAAACATAGGGGTGACGCTGCCGCCCAGATGAGTGGGTGGAAACCCAGGGTGGGGTCTGTTGCCGTAGGCAGTGTAAGCCATATAGAAAACCCCGTCGATCTCAGTGATGCGGGGATCTTCGATGCCTCTGGCGTCAAAATCGTCTTGCGGAGAGAACACTGGTTCGGGATCACGAGTGAAATGGATGCCATCCGTCGAATGGGCATAACCCAGCCGGCTGACCCAATCGAGTCCTTGTGCGCGGTAGAGCATGTGAAATTCACCCTGGTGAAAGATCACTGCCGGGTTAAAGACGTTGTAAGTCTCCCAGCTTGAGGTGGGGTCAGGTAAGAGGATGGGATTGTTGGTGTGTCTGATCAATTCCATGGGAAATTACTTTCTGTTCATATACTTTTAGTGTGGGATATTTTTTCTGGCTCGAATGGGTTCCAGCTGATCGTTGACCGCAAAGTTACCTGCCAGGGCAAGAAAAACGGCGCCAAACATGATCCCCAGCGCGAAAGCCAAGGTTGCCAGAAACATGAAAAATAATAATGACAAACCGAAAAGCAAGGAAAAACCCAGGTTTCTGCCAATCATCAAAGCAGCGTTGCGCAATGCCTGACCAACTTTCATCTGCTCTTGCTCAAACAAAAAAGGTAGAGCGAAAAATTGCAGCATGAACCAACCCAAGCCAACGGCTATGTAGAGCCCCTGTAAAAAGGAGCCCAGGTTGACATCCAGCGCGTTGCTGACCAGGTAATAGTTGACTCCCAGCAACCCCACAACAGCCAGGTTGACCGCCCCCCAACGCCAGCCCACACCCCACGAGCTTTTAAAGGTCTGCCAGAAGTCGTGCTGGTCGGTCACTTCGGAGTGGACGACACGATTCGCGTAAGCATGCAGCGCGATCGTTGCGGGAGGACCTGGAATGACCAGCAAGTTGGCGATTATCCAGAGGACGTTGACCACCAGCATGGTCCACAGATCCTCCCATATTTCCTTGAGGGAACGGCGATAGATGGAGGGTATCTTTTTTATCACCGCGCGTTCCTCATTAGCCTTTGATACCTGCGTAAGCGACACCTTCGATGTAATACCTGCTGAAGATGAAGAACAAGATCAAGACCGGGATAGCATTGAACATGGCACCGACCAAAGTCAGGTTCCATTGAGACTTGTATTGTTGTTGAAAGATGCTCAGGGCAACGTTCAAAACATATTTATCCGGGGAATTCAAGTAGAGCAAAGGCTGCAAGAATGAATTCCACATTCCTTGGAATTGAAGGATCAAAACCGTCAGAATAGCCGGTTTTGCGAGCGGCATGATCACCGTTCTGAAAATTTGCATATGGGTTGCCCCATCGATGACAGCCGCTTCTTCAAGGTCTGATGGAATGGCTCGGAAGAACGATGTAAGCGTGAAGATACTGCCTGCGCTGACCAGACCAGGCAATATCAAAGACCAATAGGAATTGATCAGCTGCAGCTTGGTCATCAAAACATAAGCCGGGATGAGTGTGACCGCTCCCGGGATCATCATAGTTGCCAGCATAAAATTAAAAACAAAATCTCTGCCGGCAAATTTCAGGCGAGAGAAGGCGTAAGCAGCCATGGAACCGAAGATTGCCTGGGCAACCGCCACGGTTACTGAAAGGAAGGCAGTGTTAAAGAGCCAGCGCGGAAAAGTGCCGCCTGCCCCCAAGTCAGTATTCCAGACGCGTGCCCAGTTTTCCCAGTGCCAAACCTCTGGAAAAAATTTGGGGGGATATGCCAGGATTTCCTGGTCGGTTTTGACCGTGCCAAGGAAAGCCATGATAAACGGCATAAGCATGATTATCCCGATAAGAATCAACAGCAAGTATCGGAAAAAGGTTCGAACCGCGTTCTCAGTAGCTGCCTGACTGTGGCTCTTGTACTTGACAGGTTTGATTTTTTCTTGTGTTGTTACAGTCATTTCAATCCTCCTAGTACATCTCGGTACCCTTGGTGAGGATACGCCGCTGCACGAAAGTGAGCGCGAAAATGATCGCAGCCAGGATAAAGGCTAAGGCTGATGCATAACCCATTGTAATGGGACCGTTCACACCCAGTGCTTCGGTAAAGATCAGGTACACCGGTGTCAGCGAGGTCTTTAGCGGTCCACCCGCGGTTGCCAGGTAAACCTGGTCAAATACCTGCAGCGTGCCAATCGTACCTAACACGACAATCATCATCGTGATTGGTCTCAATAGTGGTCTGGTGATCTGCCTGAACACCTGCCTTTTGTTAGCACCTTCTATGGAGGCAGCTTCATAGAGCGCCGGATTGATATCCTGCAGCGCAGCCAGGTACATGATCATGAAGGTAGGAACCGTGGTGAAGATGTTCTGGAACATAATTGCCATCCAGGCGATGCTGGGACCGCGGAAGTACCATTGAGACGAGGGGATTTTCCCGCCAAAAGCTTCGACAATCAGCTGAATCAACCCTCTTGGGTCTCCCAGCCAGGCGATTGGTGTGAAATCGATTCCAACCCACCCCAAGATTGTCTGTATAAAGAAATTAAGATAGCCATTCTTTAAATACAGCCAGATAAAGATCAAGGTGATCACCACTGATGAGGTGACACTGGGTGCGTAGAATACAGTGCGGAAAAATTGCTTGAGTTTAATTGGAGCGTTCAGCAGCAGCGCCATACGTCGAGCCAAAATGGTCTGCACAGGTACAACAATAGCTGCATACCAAAGTACGTTATAAAGAGCCTGCAAAAAATCACGCTTTGTTGAGTCTGTAAAACCCGCAAAGGCTTCTTTGTAATTACCCAAACCAATCCATTCAGGTCTGGTAAAGATATCGTACTTGTTGAATGAGATATACAGTGCAAACAAGATAACACCTACCGTAAAGGTAAGTGTGACGATTAAATAGGGTGCAAGGAAGGCATACCCGGTTAAGAATTCTTTTCGCTTTCGTGTATGAGACCAAACTTTTTTGACCTCTCTCGCGATGAAATAACCAGCGATCATGGCGAGGATTGTTACCACGGCCATAAATGGCAAAGCTGTTGCCCTGACTTCTGTGAAATAGGTCTGCGGAGAAGCCATCACCCTTGCGCCACCCATGGTTGGAGCATTTAATAAGGCAATGACGGCAATGACCAGGACTATGCCAACAAAAGCAATAATTGCGGGAACGGTTCCTTGCTGAATGGAGTTGGTTTGTTTGTTTTCCATAACACTCCTCTGTTTTTTTCAGGAACTCAACGAACAACTGTGCCTGGGTCTCACGATGGATCGTGAAACCCAGGTCTTATTCGATTGAAATGTCAGTCTCTCAACCAGAGACCATTTTTACTCACTCAGGACAGCCTGAGCTTCGGTTTGAGCCTGTGCGAAGGCTTCTTCCACGGTTTGATCACCGAGGAAGACACGTTCCAAAGCCTGCGAAACGGCGTCATTGACCTTACCAGTGTTCGGACCCCAGAAGGCAACCACAGAATCGGGCAATAAACCGCCCTGGGCAATCGCTTTGTCATTGGCATCAATGATCAGGTCAGCTTGTTCGGGATGGGTGCTGTAAGCAAAACCGGTTTTTACGATCTCTTCCTGGTTTTCATAACCAGTCACATAGAACAGGAATGCCGCTGCTGCACGAGGATAGGGTGTGGCAGCATTGATTCCGATACCGTTAACGAAGATCACGTCAGCTTTCTTGACAGGACCAGCAGGGATTTCGACAGCTTTCCATTCAACATCCGGGTAGGTGTTCTTCATGGTGTTGACCATCCAACCGCCTTCAGTAGTTATGGCAGCAGCCTTCAAGCCAATCGCTTCACCGCACCAGCCAGTGCTGAGGTCAACGGGGCGAACGAGGCTGCCTTCTTCAAACATCTCTGCTACAAAGGTAGCCGCGGCGAGCACTTCGGGGCTGTCCAGCAGAGCTGTGGTGTTGTCACTGGAAGCGTAACTACCGCCATAAGAGAGCGCAAATGGCAGGAAACGAGCCCAGTCAGAGCCCATGCAGAAGCCGCCATAATTGCCCTTTTCAGCAATGGTTTTGGCAGCAGCGCGCATGTCTTCCCAGGTCCAGTCAGCAGTTGGTTCATCTATACCTGCATCTGCAAAAGCCTCAGGAATATAGACTAGACCGAGAGTGCCCCAGTCTTTCGGAAGGGCATACGTATTGCCATTGAGCTGATAAATCGGCATCAGGCTGGCGACGAAGTCATCAGTGCTTATACCAGCTTCCGCCATCAGGTCGTCCAGGGGCATGATCTGCTCTGAGGGAGCGAAGGCGGTCATCAGCTGATCGTCAACATAGAAAACATCAGGAGCGGATCCACCAGCCATCTGGGCTTTCATTTTGGTCTGGAAATCAGAGGGAACAGGAGTGTAATTCACGGTCACACCCGGGCAGACGCTCTTGAAGCGTTCGATGCTGTCGCGATAGACCTTCTGCTCGGATTCGTCACCCCAGCCAGAGAAGGTAATCACTGCGCCTTCTTCAACAGCCAGGGGGCAGGAACCCTCAGCCATTGGTTCTTCAACAGCCGGTTCTTCGACAACAGGAGCTTGGGTAGGTTCTGGTGCTGTACTTCCACAAGCAGCCAGGATCATCGATACGATGATCAGTAAGGATAGTAGACTAAATTTTTTCATCATTCTCCTCTTTCAAGATAGTTTTTATGGTCACTTTGACCATTTCAATAGTTGACAAGATTTCTTAAGCACTGCTGATCCATTTAAAATTTGATTAATTTTCTTCATAGACTCCTTTCACCTTCATTCCTTCGCTGGCAAATAGCCTGCTGTAGATTCACGAATCTCAAGCATAGGAGCGACCAACTCACATCTTGGTTCCGGATAAGCACCAGTTTCAAGGTATTCAATTAAGCGCTTCATCAGATTTTCACCAATAGTGGAAATAGGCTGACTGATACTGGTCAGGGGAGGGGTCAGGTATCGGGCAGTGGGAGTATCATCGAAGCCTGTGACTCCGAAGTCCCTGCCAACTTGTATGCCAGCCTGCTGCACTGCCTGCATCGCCCCAATTGCCATCACATCGTTCATACACACAACTGCCGTTGGTCGGATCTCCATTGGTAAGCCTAACAGCCGGGTGGTTGCCTCAAAACCCACTAATGAACTGCCCTCACCTCTACTGACCAGCCTGGGGTCAGGCATCAGACCTGCTTTGGCATGCCCTTGGTAATAACCCTCCATGCGGTTGTTGCCTACCCGGGAGTCTTCAGGCCAAGCCAGCGCAGCAATTTTTCTGTGACCGAGGCTTACAAGATGCGCTATAGCCTGAGCAACACCCTCACCGCCGTCCACATCCACATAAGGAAAGGATTTGTCCGCCTCATCCAGACGACCAAACCCGACAAAAGGCATATTTCGTTCCAGCAAGTAGGGGACTGTTGGGTCCTTATAATTGAGCCGAGAAATTACAAAGCCATCAACCCGCCCCGTATCATATAACTGGCGATAGACCTTGAGCAAGTTTTTATCATCCGCATGATAGGGGAAACAGAGCAGGTAGTAATCCTTTTCTTCAGCCGCACGAAACATACTCTGCAAAAAAGTATCAAGAATGGGATTACTTTGATCAGGTGGAGCAGGCTCCCAAGTGTAACCAATGGTATTACTTCGCCGGCGCCGCAGGCTGCGGGCGCTGTAGTTGGTGGTGTACCTTAAGTCAGCAATAGCATCCCAGATACGTTTTTCAGTTTCTGGTGAAACATTAGCCTTATTATTGATCACCTTGGAGACAGTCTGATAACTGACTCCGGCTTTGGCTGCAACATCCTTCAGAGTTACCGACTTGAACATAATCCACCTTCTACCTATCTAAGCGAACGTTCGCCTTAAGCATACAACTATTTTTGTTAGATGTCAAGTGCTAACTAAATGTTAATGGAGTCCAAGCCGTATGGCTGATTTGGTTTTCTTACACACAGTCAGGCTGTGAAAATTTTCTTCTAAGGGGTTCGATTACCTGGCGTTGAGGTTTAGTTTCTGTTCCTAAAACTGTTAGCTGTAAATCGTTGCAGGAACACTGTCGTAGCCGAAAATTTGCACTGCCTCAAGTTGGATTTGCTACATCTTTCTACTTGATTTCTGTGATAGATGCATATTTCGTGAATCGAAATGTGTAGAATGCTAAACTTGCAGTATTATTATTAAATTGCTCTTCCAATACCATTTAAACACTTCTGAATAAAGAGGAATTATGAACATTGCCATTATTATCCATTCCAAAACCGGTCACACGCTGCAGGTTGGTGAAGCATTGCGCAGTCGTTTGGAGACGAGCGGGCATACGGTGCACCTGGAACAAATCCGAGCTGCGAATGAGTCTGAAGTAAAACCTGAAGCCATAGCTATGACCAATTTTCCCAAAACCACGGGGTTTGACCTGCTGGTATTCGGCGCACCTGTGCACGGCGGCAGGCTTTCGGCTGTTATGCAGGCGTATCTTCAGCAGTTGCCCTCCCTTGAGGGTAGAGTGATGGCGGGGTTTGTGACAGAATTTTTCCCTTCGGCTGGAATGGGAGGCAACCAGGCGATCGCGAATATGGAAGATCTGCTGCGGGCTAAAGGCGGGGAGCTGCGCAGTTCTGGTGTTGTCCATTGGATGTTTCGGGGGAAGAGAGAAAAGCTGATCTCCGAAACCATTGAGAAGATCACCGCGCTCGCCTGACCTCACAACTTAACATCAGTAAAGCTAACGCCCACAGGATGAGTGTCGGCTTTTTTGTCTTTTGGTAGGTGACCTATCATGGTCTCAAGATATGTCAGATCCAGTCTGGACTCGGAACGGGCAGTGTTATTGTTGCTCCTTGAACAGCACCTCATCTCAACGTAGCGGCTGGAGTCAAGCCCCAGCCGTACGGAAGGGTTTCTTACTATAGCCCTGCATGGTTGTAGCATCCCAATTATGTCTTTTTGGTAGGCCGGCTTCAAAAAATGTTAACAGGCACACATAGTTCGTAGGAAACGTGGCTCGTCCCGTTCCGCTTATTGGGGAGACCTGCAGTCATAAGCCGTGGCAAGTCTGCCCACGCCTTCCTCAGTCGGCGGGGTACTTCGTAAGACCGGCACGATCGTCTTTTTGTTGGTGGGGGAGACATGTACTGCTCACTTCGCTCCCAGCATCATGACCTCGGTCTCCCAGTGTTTGAGTGGCTCCTAAAGTT
>JAAYZW010000059.1 GCA_012514645.1 Chloroflexota bacterium | reverse complement strand
GCCGCGCCATCCTTTGGCAGCTGGCTGCAGGGTCAGCCACTTGATATTCAAAGCCTGCTCTACTCCGCTGATGGAAAACCCAAGCATAGCGTTTTCTACCTGGCTCATTTGGCGGACGCTGAGCGCATGTTCTTTATAACCCTGCTCTATTCAGCCGTCGAAACCTGGATGCGCACGCAGTCCGGAACCAGTGATTTGCGCGCCCTGGTGTATTTTGATGAAATTGTCGGCTACTTGCCGCCTGTCGCCAATCCGCCCAGCAAACCCATCATCCTGCGCATGCTCAAACAAGCCCGCGCTTTTGGTGTTGGTTTGGTTTTGTCGACCCAGAACCCAATCGACCTGGATTACAAGGCGCTCTCAAACGCCGGTACCTGGCTCATCGGCAAACTCCAGACCGATCAGGACAAACAACGCCTTCTGGATGGTTTGACCAACGTCTCCGGAAGCTTTGACCGTTCCTATTTTGATAACACCATTTCCGCGTTGGGCAAACGGGTCTTCCTGCTGCACAACGTGCACTCCAAGGGTCCTGAAATTTTCACCACCCGTTGGGCTATGAATTATTTGGCCGGGCCCATCACCCGCAATAAACTTGAAGATCTCAATCGCCTGGCTGGGGCGGATGTGCGCATGATATCGGAATCCCAATCCGGTAGTTCACAGACTGTTTCCACTGAGGATGTGGTCGGTGGGCAGACATCAGACTTGCCCGGCAGGCACACCGAACCGGTTTTGAGCTCAAAAGTGAGCGTTTACTATTTGCCCACCAGGAAAAGCCTCTCCAACGCCCACAAGGAAGCTGCAGACAGAGGTCTGCCGCCCACCTCCCAACCGCGCTATCACTACCGACCAACACTTTTGGGGCAGGCTCAGGTTTGGTTTGCCAACCGCACCTATAATGTCAACACCCAGCAAAAAGTCACAGTTCTGATGCCGGAATTGGAAAAACGCGGCTTGGTGCAATGGGAAGAGTATCAAATTGACTCCCTGACTCCCCAGGATCTGGACTCGCGCCCCTTACCCGATGCCACTTTTGCCGATTTGACTTATCCTTTTGACGATGAAAAGAATGTACTCAGCCTTTCTGATGACTTCACCGATTGGCTGTATCGCAATTATCAGCTGACCTTGTACCGAAACGCGGACCTCAAGATGGTCTCGGAACTGGGCGAAAGCAAGGACGATTTTATTGCGCGCCTTGGCAAGGCCGGAATAAGCGGTGTTGAGGAAGAAATAGAAGAAATCAAGGAAAAATACGGGAAAAAGCGCAAGTCGATCGAGGATAAAATCCTCAAAGAAGAACTTGAGATGGAAAAGGATAAGCAGATTCTCAACCAGCGCCGCATAGAAGAAGCCAGTACAGGTCTCCAGACAGTTATCGGTTTATTTGGAGGTCGTAAAAGCGGCATCAACAGTTCGCTTACCAAACGCCGCATGACTTCAACTGCCAAGGCAAACCTCAAAGAATCCGAAGTGATGATTGAAAAGTACAACACCGAACTGGCTGAGCTGGACGCGAAAATGCAGGAAGAGATCGAAGAATTCAAAGCAAAAGCCGAAGACAGCTCGGTTGAAATCGATGAAGTTGTCATCAAACCGCTGAAAAAAGATATTGTCACGGAATTCTTCGGGCTTGCCTGGATACCGGTTTATGCCTTCAAGGATGGCGAGCGTTGGTTTGAGGTGGACGCTTTTTAGCCTTCCAATCATTTAGACAAGATCATATACTCAAAAGTACCCCATTGGGGTGCTTTTGCTATCTTGAATAAAGTGGTTTAATCTGGCGCAAGCCCTGTGATATTACCGAAACCATTGACCTCGATCACCCAGTCGCTGCCAGGATAGGCGTTCTGAAAGAGTTCATAGTCACTGGTGTTGTAGCGATATTCTGAACCATCCCCGTAAAAAGTGATCACATAAGATTCCGTGCTATTCCCGAGCCGCTGTGCGTTGCCGAGATTGGCTGTGGGCCAGCGCGCATCCGTTCCATAGCCATCCAAAGTTAGGGTATCGATCGCGACCCACTGCATCGTATCGTAGGAACAATAATCTTCATAAACTTTGTAATAACAGTCCTGTACAACCTCGCCAATGCCTGTGCCGGTGTCGACGGTGTAAGGCTCACCGCACACTTCTTCTGAGTTTGGCATCTGGGTCTCCGAATTGTAGCGGTAGGTCAGTTTACAGTTATAGGGCTGGGCGTTTGAGGGGATATCATCCAGCCAGGCTTGGGATTGGACCAATTGGTAAGCTTCCAGTACCACCTGGCGCTGCCAATAGGCCTCAGAAACAGTGGCGTTGATGCGCTCTGTTCGATTCATACGGGAGATATACATCCCACCAAAATAACACAAGGCTAAAAGGAATAAAATAGCCAGGATCAAGGTCCACTTCGGCAGCGGTTTGACGGGCTTTGGCTCGCGACTGATGCCGGTGTCCAGGGCTTGCTGGTCTGCTTGTTCTTCAAGAACCATGCCTGCCGGTCTTGAAGTTGCCCCTACGGTCAGATCGCCTCCGCATTCAACGCAAGTTTGCGCCTCAGCCAGGTTGCGCGTGCCGCAGTATGGGCAGTGTTTGTCCGGACCGCTTTTTGCCATACGAATCAAAGCTTCATCCTTGATGAAGTTGAACGTGCTTGGGTCCACGCGTTCAAATTTGACATCGACCGGTTGGGGGGCGCCGCAGGCGGTACAGGAGCGAATAGCACCCGGGTTTCGAGTGCCGCAACTATCACAGGTCCAGACTAACTCGATGTATCCTATTACTTTTCTGGCCATTTTATTGACTCCGAAAGGGTAAAGATCTACTTGGTATAAGTATAGCATAGCTT
>JAAYZW010000058.1 GCA_012514645.1 Chloroflexota bacterium | reverse complement strand
GCCTGGTCTTTTACTGCAAATGCCTTCTTCACGCCCTACCTCCCACGTTGATCTTCACCTTGATTGCCGGTCCGCCCATCCCCACCGGGATCATCTGCTTCTTGCCGCACATACCCGAATTGGTCCACGTAACCGTATCGCTGACCATGTCAGCGGTTTTCAAGATATCAAAAGCCACCCCTGAGACGGTTGTGTCCTTGATAGCCCGTCCGAGTTTGCCGTCCTTGATCTCGTAACCCATGGGTACGCCAAACATGAATTCGCCGGTCGAATCCGCCTGACCGTTATTCATGTCGGTCAAAAAATAACCATCCTCCACAGACGCGATCATATCTTCCAGCTTGTCCGTTCCGGGCAGGATGCAGGTATTGCGCATGCGGATCAGGGGTTCGTCAGAAAAATCGTAAGCGCGGGCATTGCCATTGGCTTCGTGCCCAAACTTATGCGCCGATTCTTTGTTGTGCATATAGCCGGTCAGGATGCCGTTTTCAATCAGCATCTGGTCCTGCGCGAGCGTGCCCTCATCATCCACGAATACAGGAACTGGTGCCGGTTTGCCGAAAGCCGTATGGGCGATATCAACCAGGCTGACTTTCTCACTCGCCACCTGCTTGCCAAACATCGGACCACCCACCGAGCCGGTCTGCACAAAGTCAGCTTCCACAGTGTGACCAACCGCTTCGTGAGCCAGGATACCCGCCAGGTCAGAGTCGAGAATGACCGTCTGGATGCCTGGTTTGGCGTAGACACCTTCTGCCTTTTTCATGAGAAGCTCGTACTGCTTTTCAAGCTTTTCAAAGTAATCTTCAGCATTTGAAAATTTGTCCGCGAAGTTGCCATAGCCGCCCAGCACCTTATAGAGTTCCACGGGCTGACCATCTACGTCCTGCATGGTCATGGATATATAGACATTGGAGCGGGGGACAAACGAATGTGAAACCACACCATCACTGGTGTAGAGCAATTTTTCCATGTTGAGAACGCGTGCGAACACTCGCCGGCTGAGCAGCCTGGGAAAGCGCTCAGCGAGGTAGCTGTCAAGGTCATCCGCGACACCTAAAAGAAAACTCTGTTCGACGGGCACGTCTTGCTCAAGCCCGTCTATGCGTGAAAAAGGCTGAACCGTAGCAAAATCGGGCATACCGCGTTGAACATGTCGGTCGAGGAAAGCGGCGTTGTCGCTGGCTGCCCGAACGATCTGGGCTATCGCCTCAACATCATCACCATAGCTGGTGGCAGAAGCAAAACCATAGGCTCCGCCTTTGACTACTCGGGCAGATACCCCCCGGCTGATCCCACTGGAATTGGACACCAGGCTGCCGTTGAGCATCACCACAGAGCGGTTGCTATTCTGCTGCGCCCGCAGCTCAGTGTAGCCTGTGAATCCGTGTTTCAAAACATAATCATGCAAGTGATCCTGAAGCATAAAAAACCTCCATTCTTGAGTGATTGATATGATAACACTCCATAAAAAAATTCCGAAGAATAATTACATTTGCATTATCAATGCCCCACAAACGATT
>JAAYZW010000057.1 GCA_012514645.1 Chloroflexota bacterium | reverse complement strand
CTTATCTCTGCCCTGGCGCTCAGGCAAACGGTTATCGTGCTCGATTGTGGCAACCGTTCCAATATGTACGCGGTCGCCAAACTGATCCGCCCCTATACTTCGGACCCGGTCAGCATACTGAACAACATCAGGCTTTCCCGTGCGTTTACCTGTTATCAGGTGCTGGCGATGATCCAGGCTACTGCAAAAAACCCTCTCGACGGACCGTTGGTGCTCCTGGACTTGTTGGCGACCTTTCTGGACGAAGATGTGGAGCTCAAAGACAGTCAGCGCCTGCTCACTCACAGCCTGGATATTCTCGAGAGACTGAGCCATTTCGCACCGGTGGTGATCAGTACGCGCCCAATCCCCGCCATCACTGAAAACCGCACAGTCTTGCTCGAGCAGCTGAAAGCCAGTATTGATGTTTGCTGGGAAGAACCGCTCCCTCTCCCTGCTGATCAGGAGCTGCAACTGGCTCTGTTTTAAGAGAGGCAACTAATGGGAAGAACCATTGCATCCATCACCCAAACCTGGCAGGAAGAAGAAGCCGCACTTAATCGCTTCAAACGCGCCCTGCGCAAGAACGACCAGGTGCTCCTGGACGAACTGCTGGTTCTCTCGCGCCTGCATTTGGCTGAGGCTTCATACGCTTCCAATCTCTACCCACTCGATATGTACCTGATCGCCATCTTGCTGGAGGTCTATAAACAGCTCAAAGCAATTCAACACGAACTGTATGACCCCGATCAACACAAAGACCGGGCACGCCTGAAAGAAGAGGACATTTTTCTCAAGCTAATCACCAACTACCTGGAAACCTCGGGCGAACAAGTGCAGAAGGATGCCTCTGAATCCGAAAAAGAGGAGCTGCCCGTAGCCGAGCCAGCAGATGAGCGCTCATATACTTCTTTCGAGGATGCCCCATGAGTCAAACCCGTAGCTTTACCGGCTGGCTTCTGGATCTCTACCTCAATAAAGAAGAGGGTTTGAGCCTGTGGTTTATCTCGGCAGAAGATGACAGCCGGGTCTGCTTCAGGCAGCGCTTTCCGGTCAGCTTTTATGCAGCCGGTCCGAAAGAAACCCTGCGTGTGCTTTGGAAAATGATTTCTGGTCGCCCTGGGGTGCTTTCGCTCAGTCGGCAGCGCAAGCAAGATGTCTTCGAAGACCAGCTGGTAGACGTGATGCAAATCGAGATGGAATCGCCTGCCAGCCAGGTGAGCCTTTTTCGCGAGATCGAACAGATTTACCCCGATCTGACCTATTACGATGTCGATATTGCCATCAGCACGCGCTACATAGCCCGTTATGGTGCCTTTCCGTTGGCACTGTGCCAGCTGGAAGTTGACATAGATAATCTGATTCGGTCCATTCAGACGCTTAACGACCGCTGGGAGCTTTTACCTGAACTGCCACCGTTGCGTGTGTTGCATGTCAGTCCTGATACCGACCCAACCCGCGGAAGTGTGCAGTCCCTGCTGGTTCATTCTGATCGTTTTGAGCTGCGCCTGCCGCTCGACACGCAGGGTAACTACCTGCAAACACTCGACGAAATTTTGGCTGATTACAACCCGGATATTTTTTCCACTAACTGGGGTGATAGTTGGCTGATCCCGTTTTTGCTCAAAGAGTCGGGGGAGAAGGGCATCCCCTTACAGTTCAATCGCGACACCAGCCGACCGGTGCGCTGGCAAAAAGAAACCACCTATTTCTCCTACGGACACATAATCCACCGCCCGGAGGAGGCGCACCTGTTTGG
>JAAYZW010000056.1 GCA_012514645.1 Chloroflexota bacterium | reverse complement strand
TGGTCTGCGTCAATCACACCAGGCATGCTGATGCTGCGATAAAACGAACCGTAGCTGCGTTCGCGGATGTGATACTTGCCTTCCTTTTCATTCACGTTTTCATCGTGAACCTGACCCTTGATTGACAGGGTGTTGTCATCGTAGGTGATTTCGATCTGATCGGGGTCAAAGCCGGCGATACTCGCCTTCACCAGGTATTCGGTGTCGCTCTCGAGCACATCCAGCGGAAAGCCGGAAGGAAGTGGTTCGGACTCCAAATCAAAGTATCGGTCCATTGCTCTTTCAAGGTTGTATTTTCTCCAATAGGGAGTTTGTCTGATCATATAAGCCATAGTTTCCTCCATTTCTTTACTACGTTGCTTAGCTTAACCATAGGGAAGCAATGTCAGAAAGGCGTAAAAGAAATGTTGGCGAACTATTAAACCCGCAGATTATCCGGAACGCAAAGCCATAATTGCCGGAGCGAGCGCTTCAAGCTCGGGTTGGCGCGCCCCCAGGGCTGAGGGGCTAATATTGGGCAACTGCCCCGTTCCCAACCCGGTGGTGGTCACGATCGTCTCCGTCATCGGTCTCACCCAATGCTCGCCAAGAAGATTGAATGGGTAACCAACCACAAAGTTTACCGGTCGCAGCACGTGCATTAGCGCTTGAAGCTGAGAACCGAAGATCGTTGCTGCCTCTGTGACAACCTCAATTCCGTAGGGGTCGCCCTCAAGCACGCCGCTAATAATATCTCCTGGAACAGCGTCAGCCTCCCAATGGGTTGGATGTCGCGATTGCGCGAACCTAACCAAACCAGCCGCACTGGCAACATCATTAAGATAGAGGCTCTGTCCCTGACCAGGAAAATTAATGTCGGGCAGCTGAAGGTTCCCCAGGGCACCAGAAAAGCCGCCGGTGCTTGAATAAAGCCTTCCATTCATGGAAATCGCGACCCTGATGCGGGGTTGAAAGCTGACGTAAACCGTTTGCTCCTGCTGAGAAATCGAACCAAATAGAAATTCTGCCTGCAGCCCTGCGTTGGCTTTACTTTCCACGTAGACCGGCAAGTTGAAGCGAAGATTCAGCTGTGAGCACAGTGATTCAGACTTCCACTGCGGGAAGTCTGCCGAGGATGTGAGGATTTTGGTCTGGGTGTCATAATTACCACAGACCGAAACAGAAACAACATCCGGAAGCGGTAACCGCTGCGACTGGGTGATCATGAGCAGACGATCGGCATGGCTGCTGATCTCAGCCATTAAGGACTGAAAGCTTTCCTGTCGCGGTGAAGGAAACGCCAGCCGCTCACTGATCGTACCCGAAGGGCTGCCATAAACCAACAACACGTGGTCGCTGTCGATATTTATCCCGAGGATATAGTTGCCGGCTGGGCGTCCGTTGCTCTTCTGATCGCGGAACATAGCATGATTATAGCCCACTCCCCATTGATGCTGGCATCAGCAATTCTAAATTTGATATTTTCATGATCAACCAAACCCACCCCGTTGGATATTACGGTAATTTTTTCGGTTTCAATGCATGTTCGCGGCAATGAACTGGGCAGGTCTGACTGTGTAAGCGCTCATTGAGTGCTCACGATTGGGACCTGCCCCTACGCTGGTGTAACTTGGATATGAAATAATAACAACCGTAGGGGTGGGTTCAAAACATTAGCAGGGAATAGGAAACAGGAAGTAGGGAAGAGGATGCGGCTGGTTTTTGTCATTCTGAACGAAGTGAAGAATCTTGCCCATCCGACCGACAAGATCCTTCGCTGCGCTCAGGATGACAAGATCAGGCTGTCGGGCGAGATTGAGGGCACCGTGAGTTTTGTGCAATTCGTATGTATTGTACCCACAATCCGCCATTATATCGTGACTAGGGGAAAGATGGCTTCGCACGGCGGATTGGAAGCACGACAAGAATCTCGTTGGTCAAAGTTTCCGGTGCTTCCAATCGCGCCCTACATGAACGCAATCGGAACAGGCAGGCGTAGGGGTGGGTTCAAGACGTGAGCATAGGTAATTTTTTTAATCAGCCAAACCCACCCTGGTGGAATTACGGTATTTTTTCGGTTTTAATGCCTGGGGGCAGTTCTTGAACTGGGCAGGTCTGACTGTGTAAGCGCTCATTGAGTGCTCACGATTGGGACCTGCCCCTACGCTGGTGTAACATGGCTATGAGATGAGAACATACAAGTAAGAATGATGTAAAATCAACAGATATGGATTCTCAAACCGCACACAAGTCATTAATACTACTAATCATGATTTTTATCATGGTGACAAGCGCTTGCGCGGTGCCTCAACCCACAAAGCCAGCGGTTATCAATGATCCTTCCGTCGTGGTTAATACAAATACCCCGTTGGCTACTGCCACATGTACGGCAACCGCTACAGCAACGGCAACGGCAACCGCAACCGTAACACCAACCAACCGACCACCCAAAAAACTGCTGCCTACGCTGACATTCACACCGGAACCCACACAAACGCCAACCGGCGTTTTTACCGGCGGATTGATCTGGCCTCGAGCGCACTTTTCTGAATCAAACGTTATCTGGAGAACTACTGCCTGTGAGTATCCGGGCAGAAATCTGACCTGCGAGATAGAATACCGCAAAGATTCCGCAGG
>JAAYZW010000055.1 GCA_012514645.1 Chloroflexota bacterium | reverse complement strand
TGTGCCGGGATGACCGCCGGTGACTGCACCCAGATCTATGTGCTCAATCAGTTTATGGTTTTGTTCATGATGATGCCGTTGATGATCCCGACAACCATTGCAGCCTATAGCATTGTTGGCGAGAAAACCACCCGCAGCCTGGAACCCCTCCTGGCAACACCGATTACGACAGTCGAACTACTGGCAGGTAAGGGTCTGGCAGCAGTCATACCGGGTGTGCTGATTAGTTATGGCGCTTTTGCGATTTTTGTGATTGGCAGTTTGCTGCTTGGGCTTAGTCCGGCAGTGATTGGTTACATCCTCAGCCCCACCTGGCTGCTGGGGATCCTGGTATTGGGTCCGATTCTTTCAGTGATTGCCACCATTGTCGCAATCTTCATTTCTTCACGTGTCAGTGACCCTCGTGTCGCCGAACAGCTGTCTGGAATGGTGATCCTACCGTTGATGTTGGTGATGTTTGCGGTTTTGGCAGGCAAACTGGTGATTAATATTGCCTTCATGATGATCGCGATTGTGGTTTGCGCCCTGACAGCGGTCGGAATGCTGCGTTTGGGCACTGTCATTTTTGATCGTGAAAACATTTTGACGAAGTGGAAGTAAACAGATGAAAAAAACGGGATTTTGGCTTGGCTTGTTGTTAGTGGTTTCATCATTCCTCGCATTTTCAGAGGCGCAGGCACAAGATGGATCCGATTTGGTTTTGAGGCTCAGGCGTGACTGGGGTTACGGTTCCGGTGCGGACATTCAGGGTAATATGACCCTGTTTGTGGATGGCGACCTGAGCAACGCGCAGCGAATTATTTATTACATCGATGATACCGTCATGGTAGAACTGACCGAAGAACCTTTCCGTTTCTCTTTTAATACCGACAACTACGAGCCAGGAGCGCGTCAAATGAGAGCCGAAGTGACCACCGCTGCGGGTACGGTGATTTCCGTTGGACCGATTGTCTACAACTTCCTGAGCGCGGCTGAATCGGGTCAGAAGACCATCATACTGATCGTAATAATCGTGCTCATTACCTTGGCAGGTGTGGGCATCAGTATATTTATCACCTCCAGGCAAAAAGGGGGAGCGACTGAGGCTGGCAGCGGTATGCATGGTCTGGCGGTTTGCAAGCAATGTGGAAAAACTTTCCCACGTTCTTTCTTTGGGTTGAATGTCGTTGTCGGGAAGTTTGAGAGATGTCCGCACTGCGGCAAATGGCAAATCACCCAACGTGCCAGCCCCCTGGAAATTGAGCTGGCAGATGAGCGAAACCGACCGGAAGAAACCCAAAAAGAAGCAGCCGAAATAATACCAAAGAAAGATGACCTGGACGATAGTCGGTTTGTGGATTTGTAGGATTTGAGCATTGTCATAGTGCCTGCGTTCTCCCCGTGCAAGCGAGGTGACCACGGGGCTCCAAAAAAGGACACCTTCTCTGAGAACACGTGACTCAGGGGACCAGCGAAACCCCCATAAGTTATCATTCTGAACCAAGCGAAGAATCTTGATCAGGATGCGTTAATGTCCTCGCGGAGCGTAGGGGGAGGTCCCAATCGTGAGCATTCAATCACCGCATACCAGACCTCCCCAGCTCAAGGATCG
>JAAYZW010000054.1 GCA_012514645.1 Chloroflexota bacterium | reverse complement strand
CGCCGGTGGCTACATCGTACCCGGCATTCTGAACGCTGTGGACCAGGTCGGTCAATTCCGTACGGTCGCTGTCATAGCTGACAGCCACACGCTCTGAAGACAGGTTGACCAGCGCCTCGTCCACCCCCTCTGTTCGTTTTAAGGCACGTTCGACACTAACCGCACAATTGGCACAGGTCATCCCCAAAATTGGCAGGTTGACGTGTTCTTTTTCGCTCATACGGTCGCCGGATATCCAATCGACTCCAAAGTCTGGCGTATGCTTTGATCGTCCGCTGGTGAATCGAAATCAACAGTTACATTAAGAGATACCAGGTCAGCTTCAACGAAATCGACGCCTTCGATGGCTAACAAAGCTTGCTCAATCCTGTTGACACAGTGAATACAGTTTATGTTTGGGACAGAATAGGTTTTGGTTTCCATTATTCTCCTTATTATTGGTTTTAGTTTATTATTAAGACTTATTATATAAATTCTATTAGTAAAATGCAATTAACTGTGAAAAAACACCTGAATCAACTACCTTCAGCTTTTATTTTGGATATGGATGGGTCCTTTTTTTTGGGCGATGCTCTTCTGCCAGGTGCGCTCGAACTTCTCGACTGGTTTAATAAAAACGAGATCAGGTTTACCTTTCTGACAAACAATACCTCACGCGGGAAGGTGGAGTATGCTGCCAAGCTGACCGGGCTGGGGGTAAAGCAAGAAGATGTCCGAATCTATACGGCTGGAGATGCGACTATTGCATATCTGACAAGCAACTTCCCCGGTAAAAAAGTCTTCCTTGTGGGCACTGAAAGTCTGCAGCGCAATTTTCTTGCCGGAGGAATTGACCTTGTGGAAGATGACCCCGATGTACTCGTTTTGAGCTATGACACGGAGCTTACCTACCAAAAATTGGTCGATTTTTGCCTCTATCTGCGGCGCGGTCTTCCTTATCTTGCCACACATCCAGACTTGAATTGCCCATCACCGATCGGACCGCTTCCGGATATCGGCGCATTTATGGCTTTGATTGAAACCAGCACGGGTAGAATACCAGATGTAATATTGGGCAAACCGAACCCGGGGATTGTGAAGGAGCTCGCCCATAAATGGAAACTGGATGTAAGCGAGATGATGATGGTGGGAGACAGGCTTTATACCGACATTGCCCTGGGGCAGACTTCCGGGGTGAAGACCACCCTGGTGCTCAGCGGTGAAACCAAGCGGGGAGATTTGGTAAAATCAAGTTATCAACCTGACCTGGTTTGTGAGAACCTGGCGGACCTTTTAAGATTTTTAACTGAATTTTCAACTGAGGAGAAGAGAATATGACTAATTTAGGTAGTGTTTTTGGAGCCATTGGGCTGATCAGCATTTTTTTTTGGCTTTACGCCCCATTTTTGCGGCTGTGGTCGGGCAATATCGTAAGCAAGGCAAAACAGTTCCCAACCTGCTCAAAAAAGTGTCCCAATTCGTAACAAAAACCCATCGCTATGCCGGATTGGTGGCATTAGTTGCGATCGTGGTTCATTTCGTTATGCAATACCTGCGCTTTGACATGGTTCCGGTAGCAGGATTAATAGCGGGACTGCTTCTGGTAGTCCAGAGCGTATTGGGTATGGGGCTGTCCAGGCAGACCGACAAAAATCGCCGCAGTAACATCGCGAATATGCACCGGGTTTTGGGAATTTTGCTTGTAATAGCAGTGGTGTTGCACCGCATCAGCGGGTCTTGAATGGGTGGTGGATCTGTAAGCCGAGATTGAGCACACCCGAATCGCTGACTCACAATCCTAAGGTCTGTCCTCAATCCACCATCCATACCAAAGGCAATGGCGGATAGGAAGCATACGAAGATTTCCGCAGTATTATCGTAACAGTGCTTCCAATCCCGCCCTACGCAGATGGCAGTGAGCGTGAATAAAAACTCAGGATGATATGAGCCGCTTAACTGTTCAACGTAATTAAATAAAAAGAGGCGACGATGGGAATTGAACCCATGATGAGAGTATCATTGCGCTTTCGTGATTTCTACTTCTGATATCCACTCAACAAGTTCTGTAATTTTTCCATCTGCAATTTTTTCCATAGTTGATGATTGGGTAATTGATAGCATTTGGTCAAGTCCCATATCATACATTGTGATTATTTGAAGATTAGTTTCTTCATCCAATAAAAACGCAAGCCTTGAGTCACCCCAAATGGATGACGCAAAGGTCCTAACAATTTGGAAGTGACGGCGATCGTCAAGCTGGCCGCGGAATTGTTCATCGGTTATTGCTGCAGAAAATTTAATGTCTGATCCAGACCATGTGCAAGTGACCCCGGATAAATCTGGAAGGTTTTCTTCAATTCCGGTCGCGAGTTGTTGACACGCATTTGTTTTATTTGCCTCAACATCTAGCGTTGGTGTTATCTTGAGTGTTGCAGTCGCTCTTGCTGTTGGAATTGGGATGGGCAAGCTGGTTTGAGTTGAGGTCGGTTTGGCGGTCTCTGTCTGGGCGATTGCCTTCTCGATGTCTGCTTGAGATGGACCGCACGCTGATATCACTGGAGCAATAATAATAAAAAAAGCTACTGCGAAAAATATCTTGTTGGACATCTCCCCTCCTGGAAAATTGTGATCATCCTTATTTACACATTATACAGGTATGATAGAGGCGACGATGGGAATTGAACCCATGATGAGAGTTTTGCAGACTCCTGCCTTACCACTTGGCCACGTCGCCTAAAAAGAAGACTGATAACTTCAGCTATCAGTCTCGAAAGAGCGGGCGATGAGGCTCGAACTCACGACCTTCTCCTTGGCAAGGAGACGTTCTACCAATTGAACTACACCCGCATGTGCCACGTCATTGTGTTCTGTTGCTGACGTAGCCGAGATTTTAGCATACCTATTTTCAAATGTCAAACAAAATCCGGTCTGTTTCGGAAACGGTTTTGCACGTTTTTCCTCAACAGTGGTCCGCTCAATGATATCATTAAATAAGACAGATTTGCAACTGCAGGTGAAAATATTAACAAGAAGTAGTTCGTTGGCGGCGCCTGATTGGGCGTAAAGGAGTATTGAAATGGACAACACCCAAAAATTTAGCGGAAAAGCACAGGATTACCGGCAATCCCGACCATCTTACTCTCGCGAAATGTTTACCTGTTTACGAGACCAATTTGGCGTAATTCCTGGCAGCCTGGCAGCTGATGTGGGCAGTGGAACGGGTATCCTAACCAGGCAGCTGCTGGAGATGGGAATCAAAGTTTTTGCCGTGGAACCAAACGCAGACATGCGCCGGCTGGCTGAACAAGACCTGGGCTTAATTGACGGTTTTGTCTCCGTAGACGCAACTGCCGAGGATACCAATCTTCCTGATCAGTGTGTCGATTTTATCTTCGCGGCATCTGCTTTTCATTGGTTCGACCCAGTTGCCTTCAAAGCTGAGTGCGAACGCATCCTCAAACCAGGTGGAAGGGTCTTCCTGATCTGGAACGAGTCGCAATTCCCGGATGAAATCAAGCGCGAACGGCAGGCAATTTATGAAAAATATGTCCCCGGTCAGGTAACCCCGTCGCGTATGAAGAAGGATAAGGAAGGGGGTGAAGGGGTATTTTTTGACGGACAAATGACTGCGCTTCGCTTCCCGAACCCGATCTGCTACGACAAAAATCGCTTTATTGGCAGAGCGCTTTCTTCTTCGTATTCGTTAACTGAATCGGATGAGCATTTTGAGGTGTATCTGGCAGACTTGGGGGCGTTATTCGATCGTTTTGCGTTGGATGGGGTAATCACCGAAGCGCAGGAAACGGTATTGTATTTCAAAGCAGAATAATAAAAGGCTCAAAGCAACGTAACTGACGGCTGTCTACTCGCTTAGATGCTCACAATCCTTTCAGACAATTCTGTTCCGGAAGACCGCGGAAGTTTTCCCCGGCAATATCTTTGCAACAGAGGTCCTGGCGCGGCTGGCGGAGTGAAACCGCGCGAGAGTATGCTTTGGTGCAAAGTTCATGAGCGTCTTCATTACACGACTGTGTCGGTCCTTCGCCTGATTTGCTTTTATTAGATGCTGTTGAGAACAAAAAACCCCTGGAAATTTCCCAGGGGTTTTAACTCAGATTGAAGTTTATGGTTTGAGGGTTACCGGCAGGAATTGGAAGAAATCTGTCGGTTCCTCGGCATGGTAAGTGACCTTCACTTTTACTTCTTTCGATTGGTAACCGCCGCCATCCGAAACGGTGACGATAGCTTCCTGGTATCCGGGTGAGAGTTTTGCTGGGTCTACAGAGACTCTAAAACTCGTCCCGACATTCCCACTTGTCGCACTCAATACCACCCAATCCATATTCGCGGTTGCCACCCAGGTCTGTCCTGCATCACCCCGCGGCATAACACCCGCGCTTGGCACCGGATCACCGGGACCAAAGTTGAAGGTGATTGTTCCTGGAATAACCTGGAAATCGCTCAAGATGAAGTTGACCGTTACCGGTATCAGCTTTTGATACAAACCAGCGCCGTCGTCAACTGTGATCGTTGCGGTTTGAGTTCCAACGATGAGTTTCGACTTGTCCACGGTTACTTCAAAGGAATCCGGCACATCTCCGCTGGTTTTGCTGAGCAGGACGAAATCCTTGTCCACCGATGCCGTCCAGGTCTGTCCGCTGTCTCCCCTGACATTTACTTCAGCGGTTGGCATGGTTACGTCTGCTGTTTTGATATCCATCTCAATTGACCCGGGAGAAACCCTGAAGGGCGAGCCGCCCAACCTGACGGCATTGAGCTGGTCGTATACGCCGGTATCGACATTAAGCCCGGTTGCGACTTTGTAGTCGACCACGACAATGAAATGCAATTTTTCCGGGTCAACGACACCGGTCAGATTGACAGTGATTGTGTATGACGCCGTTGCTCCGGGAGCAAGCGAGCTGATAACGGTTCTGGCAGAGCCGCGCCCGGCAAAGTTAGACTTCGACGCGCGATAATCTTCATAAACAATACCATGTACCGCGGCGTTGTTTGATGTTGAGAGAGTAACCGAGCTGTTGTTTGTCACCGTAGCGGAGAAGATTGCCTGGTTCCCGTCGAGATTGACCGAGGCTGTAATATCAGCCTGGGGTGCACGATCCTGCGAGTCTTCGATCATGCCGCGATAAACTTCTGTTACTGCTGGGGTACTTCCCGCTCCGATTTCAAGAAGCCTGCCGCT
>JAAYZW010000053.1 GCA_012514645.1 Chloroflexota bacterium | reverse complement strand
TCAGGTAGGTGATGATCGGATCGGAGAGGTTGGTGACCACAGTATAGAGCAGTACAGCCTCGAAGTTGTATTGCCAGGCAATGAAAACCACCGGCACGATCAGGATCGGAACCAGCAAATAGGTTTGAGAGATGAAATGCGTGATGCCGCGACCGGGCTCAAGCAGGTAGAGCCAACTGCCGCCGACCATTGCGAGTGTGTAGATGACCAAAATGAGCGGGAAGTAGTTGTTTTTGAGTTTACGTTCCAACCACGAGAAGGAAAGGGTCAGAAACAGCAGCCCGTGAATGATCACGTAGTAGACGGATTGGAAAGCGACCACGGCGGTGCGGGTGACGCTGACATCGTCATAGACCCAGCGGGTGGAGAAATAGAGCAGCCCAATCAGGGAGAAGTAGCGAAACAGGCGTAAGAGACCTGGTTCGAGCGGTTTTTTCATGATTTTATAATACCAGATTATGGAAGGAATAATGAAGGTTGGTCGACATAGGGAAGCGGGTCGGAGTGAGGCGCGGCGGAAGCAGGGTTCCATGCGGTGTATTGTGCCCACAATCCGCCATTTTATCGTGACCGGGAGAAAAGATGGCTTCGCCAGTTTTGTCATTCTGAACGAAGTGAAGAATCTTGCCCATCCGACCGACAAGATCCTTCGCTGCGCTCAGGATGACAAGCAGGGAGCGGGAAACCGGGAACGGGGAACCGGGAGCGGGAAATTGCAGAGTTGTGGGTTTTGTTGGGTTTAGGTTGCGGGTTTTGTGGGGTTGAGGTTGTGGGTTTTGTTGGGTTTAGGTTGTAGGGTTGAGGCCTGTGTCAACCTCGAAATGATGGCGGGATGAAGTTTGAGGAACAGGCAGGTGCCAGTTCCCTACAAGACCACATAACAGGAACAGGGGAGAGGGTGCGGCCAGTTTTTGTCATTCTGAACGAAGTGAAGAATCTTGCCCATCCGACCGACAAGATCAGGTTGTAGGGCGGGATTGGAGGTGCCGGATATTCCATTGACAAGAGTGTATTGCGCCTCCAATCCGCCGATGTGTGTGTGATCATTGATTTCGGCGGATTGAGGAGGGACAAGTTAACGATTTCAACTGTGCATAAACCTCCTCAATCTCGCCCTACAGATGTTCCCTGCTAAAGAATGATTCCAACGCGTTTTGGCTAATAAGATAAAATAGAGTTTGCTTTAAAAAATTACGAAAAAGATCAAAGGCTTTTAGTATTTATGAAGAAAAAACCCAATTACAAACTGATCATCGGCGCGGGGGTGATTGTGCTCGCGCTGGTTTATATGCTGATCGCTGCTTCCCGCTCGAACACGCAATATTTCATAACCGTGGAAGAACTGCAGAACCAGCAAAGCGAATTGCAGGGGCAAAAACTGCGCATGTCTGGCGCGGTGATCGGCGAAAGCATCCAATACGATCCTGCCAACCTGGATTTGAGCTTCGAAGTCGCCCAGATCCCAGGCGACCATAAGTTAATCGCCGAAATGGGCGGCATGGCAAAGGTTTTAAGCGAAGCTGTAAATGACCCTAACCGACCGCGCATCACCATCCATTACACCGGCGTGAAACCCGACCTGCTCAAAGACGAGGCACAAGCGATCATGACCGGCTCGTTGGGCGCAGACGGCGTGTTTGAGGCAACTGAATTGCTGATGAAATGCCCATCAAAGTACGAATCTGCTCTGCCCGACCAGGTTGAGGATTAGACAATGTTCACAATTGGCTATGGTGCATTCGCGCTTTCAATGCTGCTCATGCTGGTTTGCCTGGCTTTGGTCGCCCGGCAGCTTGTGCGCAAACAACTCGAAATTCCCAGTTCTGTACGGCTGCTAACCAATATTGGCTTTGCCCTTCATAGCTTGAGCGTGCTGGCATTGTTATACCTGCAGCTGAGCCAGGATTACAGCAACGCCTACGTGGTGGGTGTGATCAACCCGGCGCTGCCCGACTATCTGAAAGTCACTGCCCTGTGGGGCGGGCAGGCAGGTTCGCTGTTTTTTTGGAGCTGGATTATCAACCTGTGCTTGGTGATCGCGCTGAATCGCCGGCATATTTTGCAGAAAAACTGGGGTTACCTTTTCGCGCTGCTAAACCTGCTGTTCTTCAGCGGAATCTCCATGTTTCTTGAAAACCCATTCACCCGGGTCTGGCAATTTGCAGATGGCACACTGACCGCAAGTCTTTTCAGCCCTGGTGAGGGCGCGATGGTTTATTCCGGGCTGATCGGGCAGGGGCTCAACCCGCTTTTGCGGCACTGGGGCATGGTGATTCACCCGCCGATTCTGTATATCGGTTTTGGCGCTTTCTTGCTGCCCTTTGCAGAAACACTTTCGCACCTGATCGTCAAAGGCGACGGCGAAGACTTGATCGCGTCGTTGCGCCCCTGGCTTTTGATTGCCTGGATTTTCCTGACCGCGGGCATCACGCTGGGCAGTTGGTGGTCTTATGATGTGCTCGGGTGGGGCGGCTATTGGGCTTGGGATCCGGTCGAGACGGCTTCGCTGATCCCCTGGCTGGTGAGTACCGGGCTGCTGCACAGCATGT
>JAAYZW010000052.1 GCA_012514645.1 Chloroflexota bacterium | reverse complement strand
TTAAAAATGGACTATTCTTTTGGTGGGCGTTACCTCAACGATGGTTTTTCTGGTGGGGAGAAAAAACGGGCTGAAATATTACAACTTGCCATGCTTGAGCCGAAGTTTGCGATCCTCGATGAAACCGACTCAGGATTGGACATCGATGCAATCCGTATCGTTTCAGAAGGAATTGAGCAGTTGTCTGACGATGATTTGGGTGTGCTTGTAATTACCCACTACCAACGAATGCTCAATTATCTCAAGCCGGATTTTGTTCACATTATGTTTGACGGTAAAATTGTTGAAACCGGTGGTCCTGAACTGGCGCTGAAGCTGGAAGAACACGGTTATGAATGGGTCAGAGATGAGCTTGACCAGCCTGAGATTGCTGAAGGTTAGGTCAACGCGATATGGCAGATACCGAAAAGAAAATTCTCACAAACCTCGGCAGCAGTATCAATTACGACTTCAGTGATCCCGATCGCTCGAGTTTCAAGAGCCGCAAAGGGCTGGACGAAGAAGTTGTCCGGCAAATCTCGAGTTTTAAAGAAGAACCTGAATGGATGCTCCAGTTCCGGCTGAAGGCTTACCGCCACTATATGGAAAGACCGATGCCCAATTGGGGACCTGATTTGAGCGGGTTGGATTTGGATGAGATCTACTTCTACGTTCGCCCCGAAGAAATCGACCAAAAATCGTGGGACGATGTTCCTGAAGCGATCAAAAACACCTTTGACCGTCTCGGCATCCCGGAAGCCGAGCAGCGTTATTTGGCTGGAGTAGGCGCGCAGTATGACTCTGAAATGGTTTATCACAACATCAACGAGCGCCTGGAGAAGCAGGGCGTGATCTTTTTGAGCATCGAGAACGGGTTGAAGCAGTATCCTGACCTGTTTAAAGAGTATTTCTCAACGGTTGTACCGATCCAGGACAACAAGTTTGCAGCGCTAAACAGTGCTGTATGGTCTGGTGGATCGTTTGTATATGTGCCAAAGGGCGTCAAAGTCGATTTGCCCCTGCAGGCTTATTTTCGACTTAACAACGCCAGCATCGGTCAGTTTGAACGCACATTGATCATCGCTGATGAGGGTTCGCAAGTGCATTACGTTGAGGGTTGTACCGCCCCGACTTATACCACTGAGTCGTATCACAGCGGTGTGATTGAGATTGTGGTCAAAAAAGACGCCCGGGTGCGATACAGCACCATCCAAAACTGGTCAACCAATGTTTACAATCTGGTGACCCAGCGCGCTTCGGTCTTCGAGAATGGCACGATGGAATGGGTCGATGCCAACATGGGCTCAAAAGTGACCATGAAGTATCCTTCCTGCTTCTTGCGAGGGGAGGGCGCGCACGGTGAGATGCTTTCGGTCGCCTTTGCCGGTCCTGGTCAAATCCAGGATGCTGGCTCGAAAATGATTCATTTTGCTTCCAACACCAGCAGCAAGATTACATCAAAATCGATCTCACGGGGCGATGGTCAGTCTTCCTACCGGGGGCTGGTGAAGGTCGCGCGGGGTGTTAAGGAGGTAACCTCCAGCGTGGTCTGTGATGCACTATTGCTGGACCCGGAATCACGCACCGACACCTGGCCAACGATTGACACCGGTTCTCACGATGTCAGCATAGGGCACGAAGCTTCTGTGAGCAAAGTTGGCGAAGAGCAGCTTTTCTACCTGACCAGTCGTGGGCTGAGCGAAGAAGAAGCTACTACGATGATTGTTTCCGGCTTTATCGAACCGCTGGTTAAAGAGCTGCCAATGGAATACGCTATCGAAATGAACAAACTCATTCAACTACAGATGGTTGGGTCGGTAGGGTAGCTATGGAAACTGCAGCACGGAACCCTTACCAAATTTTCGCCAGCAGCAAACTGCCAACTTCCTGGGAAAGCGCTTTTCAAGCCAACCTCGAAAACTGTCCCAAAGAAATGCGCCAGCAACTGGAAGCCGCCTGGAAAGTTGCCTCGACACAGGAGCTCCCTGATCGCAAGAATGAAAATTGGCGCTGGATGGACTACCGGCGGTTGGATCTGGAAGCGCTTGATCTGAATACAAGCCCCCTCAACCTGACAGTGAACCTGGTTGAAGCAAGTGCGCCTATTCCCGAAGGGGTTATAATCTCGAGTTTCCATGATCTTTTGAAAAGTGATGAAAGCCTGGCTCTGCGCCTGGCGACAGGAGCCGATACGTCTGAAGAAGCAGTTTTTGCAGCCCTGCCTACCGCCCTGGCAAGTGATGGTCTGGTTATCTATGTTCCTGAAGACGTTTGTGTCGATGGAGTAGTGCAGTGTATCATCAATTTAGACTTGGAAAACAAGGCAGCCTTAACGAGAAACTTAATCTGGTTAGAGCCAGGCGCGAGCCTGGACCTTGAGCTGCTTTGGGCGGATGATAATCCAAAGCGAAGTGGTTTTCATAACGGCAAACTGGACGTGCATCTGGGGCGGGATAGTCGACTGCACTTCGATGAACGCCAGCAACTTGGTCTAAAAACCTGGAATATCACCAACGAGACTGCTCACCTGGATACTGCTGCGCAATTGGAATGGAATCATGTCGCTGTCGGATGTGATACCAGCAAGAGTTTTATTCGAGTTAATCTGGATGGGACCGAAAGCAAGGCAACCCTCAACGGTGCCATGTTCCCGACCGACAAGCAAGTGGTCAACCTGGACACACGGCAGAATCATTGGGCTGAATCGACTTTTAGCGATTTGATGTTTAAGAGCGTTGCCAGCCATGAAGGACGTTCGGTTTGGCATGGAATGATTTATGTTGATCCGAAAGCGCAAAAGACAGATGCTTATCAGACCAACAAGAATCTGGTGCTTGACGACAGTGTGGATATGAAGTCTGTACCCGGACTAGAGATTCATGCTGATGACGTAAAGTGCTCACATGGCGCGACAGTTGGAAGAATTGACCCGGAAGAGTTGTTTTACCTGGCAGCCAGGGGTATTCACGAGAAGGAAGCCCAAAAACTGATTATTGAAGGTTTTTACAACCAAATCTTACAATCTTTCCGACTTGAAAAGACCCGGAATGAGTTAAAAGAGCAATTGTTAAAGAGAATGGATAACGGGTGAGGAGGTAGTAACTAATATGACACCATCGAGTTTTATGCGACCGCCTGATGATGAGCAGGCATTTACGATAGGAGATAAAGTAGAAGTATACTGTGACCACGAAGATAAGCAGGGTGCGCGTGTGCGCGATTGGCTGAAAGGCATCGTGGTGCAAATTGACAACAAACTGGTTGCTGTTCAGTTTAGACAAAACGTTTATTTAACGGATGGATGGATGGTGCCGGACCGCATTTTGTGGTTCCCGTTTGACTCCGTCAATATTCGACCTTACGTCTATCGACGGAAGAAAACAGATCCTCTCGAGGCGATTGACCTCGACAGTCTTAACTTATATTAGAAAACTGCCCGACCACACGGATGATGTCAAATCCTTCGGCATATGGGCGTTCGGCTAAAGCGCCATGGCGGATCGCTGTGGCTCGAATAATTTCGGGAGCAAAATAATAGCGTCCGGCATAAGTGGAATACTCAGCCAGCGCCGCTATTTTTGTTTCCACAGCTTTCTCGCTCACTTCTGCGAGAAAATGGGGGAAGAAGCCATAGCTGCTGCGTAAAACGTCATATCCCAGTACAGTTGTGCCCCGGAAAGCACGTGTGGCTTCCTCAGTCAGGGTTTTATGGTCCTGGTGGATGTCTTTGGGTGTGTTGACGAAGACGATTTCCGGCTGATATTTCTTGCGCAGTTCCAGCATTTCCTGGAGCATCTCCTGGCGAAAATCAGGAAAACGCCTGGTTTCGTAGCTGCCGAGACCGATCTGATCGTCTTGCAGCCCCAACACGTGCATGCTCTTGTAGTGCTCATCAGCCAGATTTTGCAGATCGGGGTTCTTTTTGTTGTCGGAAAAAGTCATGCAATACACATCTGCTTGTCCAGCCATGTCTGCCAGGAAAGCTCCGCAGCCGAGTTCAATGTCGTCGGGGTGCGCCCCCAGGAAAAGCAAGGATTTTCCGTAAAAGGTCATATTTTTCATCAGGAGCTCCTATTTGGTGGCGATAAAGCCGCCGACGACCTTGGTCATTACCAGGCTGCCGTCGCGTCGAAGGAAATTTTGTGCGGTTTTTTCGATAGCGGTCATCACTTCTTCAAACTCTTCGTGTGTCTGGAAGAGCGCGTTCCATAATTTGCGGTCTTCGGACATGGAAGCGCGGGTGTAAACCATGAAGGGCTCAACTGAGTCGAAGGTTAAGGGGTTTTCGAAGATGTGTTGGTCGACCGTGCTGAAGAGCGTTTGCATGGATGCCAAAATCTCAGAGGCGTAGCGTGAACTGCCGGGCATGGGTGGGATAGGTTTGCCAGTGGCTTCTTTGATGATTTCGTAAAAAAGCTGCTTGTTATTCGGCATCGGTCCGGTGGTAAACAAGCGACCGCCAGGTGCCAGCAGGCGGTGCATCTCTTTCAAAGTGAAAGGGATGTCCTGGGCATAATAAATGGCAAAACAGGAAGATACCAAGTCGTAATAATTTTCGGGTAAGTCGAAGGGTTCGTTAAAATCGAGGAACTTGAATTTGATGGCGTTTTGGATGGTTTTGTTCTTCTCGCGGGCTTCGTCTAACAGCGATTCGGAAACATCGGTTCCGATGATCTCCGCGTTGCCTTCCAGGTGATTGTAAAAGGAGAAGCACTGCTTGCCGGCACCGCAGCCTACGTCGAGGATCTTAATGCCAGGTTTGAGGTCGAGGATCTCGAGCATCCATTCGTCGATATCACGGCTGCCAAACTGGCTGTGGATGTTGATGCGCTTGGCAAGGTCATCGGTTGTTTCTTGAAAATCAATCTTCATCTTGTCCTCAATTCTTGAAAATCTAAAGGGTAAGTATACATTGACGATGGGCAAGTTTCAAGGATTGGTAATTGAATGCGGTAATTTCAATGTGAAAATGATCTCTATACAATAAGATGCGCGGGCGTAAGAGGAGGTCCCAATTGTGTAGGGGGCGGTTTCCATGCCGTCCCGCGAGCAACCGTAGGGCGTGATTGGAGGTGCGAGACAATTCCATTAGCAAGACCGAATTGCGCCTCCAATCCGCCGATGTGTGTGTAATTGTTGATAACGGCGGATTGAGGAGGGACAATGTCACCGGTACACCAACGCCACAACCTCCTCAATCTCGCCCTACAGGACTGCGAAAACAGTCACGGGTTCTAGGACAAACGACGTATTGTAATACTGCGCATCACTTCGTTCAGAATGACAAAACCCAGTTCCTATTCCCTGTTTCGCGGGTCCCGTTTTGCTCACGCCTTTAACATTTTATCTTAAGATAACCTGCCTCAGGTAATTGCCGAAGACCAGCCCAAACTGCTCAATCGACGCCTGGATGTCTTCAAGCGCCACTAACGGGTCGGCGGGAGTGCCGGCGATGACAATGTACCAGCTTTGCTCACCGCATTTCAAAACTCCTGTTTCTGAGATAACCGTCGGGGTTGTCATCGGGATGCCCATTGTTCCGCTTTTATTGTAAAAGTCACATTCAGGCAGGACTTCCTTCAAGGTGGACAAATGTCTCTCTTCATTCTCAGCTTCGATTCCCATCAGCTGCAGCAGATAATTGCTGAATGTTTCGTTGAGCAGATCGCCGCTGTCGATTTGAGAAAGCGCGAGCAGCTGGTCTTCGACCGTGGTCCTGCGAGGATAAAAGAAGGTATGTTTTAGCCCCCACCAATTCAGATAATTCCTCAAGCGGTCGTACGCTTCAGCAAACTCTACAAGAGTATCGGTAGCTGCGGGGTCATTTTCAACGACCATTCTCTCCAACAGCGTGTTGAAATTTTGACCAATACCATATGCATGAATGTCCTCGATCGAATCACCACGATACTCAAGAATCTTTAAAACCACCATGGCAATGGGGATATTGTTCAACGACGAAGGAAAAAAGCTTTCTTCCGTGTTTCTTGCAAAAAGCTTTTCACCATCTGCAGATTCGATGCCAACGTACCAATTGACCCCTTCAATTAATGCCATCTCCACTTGCTTCTCCAGCGGCTGGGTTAAAGTGGCGGATGGGAGTGGCGTTTCAGTTGCAGGCGGAACAGTCGCTGTGATGCTCAGTGTTGCAACTGTGGTTGCAGACGGCTGGAAAATTATTGAAGTCGGTACAGGCTCTAAGCTTTCCTGCTGACAGGCTTGCAGTAACATCGGGATAACAAGAAAAACCACTGCCAGGTGGTTGAGAGTGCGAAGGCAGCGCATGACAGGAGCTCAGCAGATGCGCGGCAGCATCTCGCCAGCCAACATATCCAGATGTCGGGTGGTGCCCAGTGGAGTCTTTAGCAAAACCTGCCCAGCGGGCTTGTTCTCCACCACACCGATTTTTACAGCATTCGAACCATATCGGTGGTTTCGGAGGGTTTCAAGTGCAAGGTCTGCGCTTCCGGCAGGGATGATCGCGATCAGTTTGCCTTCGTTTGCCATGTACAAGGGGTCGAGCCCGAGCATGTCACAAGCGCTGCGGACATCGCGGTCGACAGGAATGTCAGCTTCTTGAAGGGTAATGCTGACCTTGCTTTGACAGGCGATCTCGACCAAGGTTGTGGCAAGCCCACCACGAGTGGGGTCGCGCAACACATGGGTGTCGGGCACAGCCTGCAACAATTCTGCGATCATCCCGTTCAAGGGGGCGACATCAGACTTGATCTGACTATGGAAACCAAGATTTCCGCGTGCCTCCGCCACAGCAATGCCGTGGTTGCCAAGTGGACCACTGAGAATGACGACATCACCATCCACGGCAGATTGACCAGAGATCGTGTGCAGACGATTGACCCAACCAATGCCCGTGGTACTGATGAAAAGCTTGTCAGACTTGCCCTTTTCGGTCACCTTGGTGTCAGCGGCAACAATTCTTACGCCCGCTTCTTCGGCTGCTCGTGCCATCGATACCAGGATGCGTTTGAGGTCAACGATGGGGAAGCCTTCTTCAAGGATAAATGTGGCGGTCAGAAATTTGGGCACTGCCCCGAGCATGGAGACATCATTGACCGTGCCGCAAATCGACAATCTGCCAATATCCCCACCGGCAAAGAAAAGCGGCGAGACGATGTGGGCGTCGGTCGAAATCACCAGATTTTGCCCTTCCGGCACTTCCTGCCACAGTCTGAGCAGGGCGGCGTCGTTGCCCTGTTTGAGGATCACGTTACCGAGGTGCTTTTGGAAGACAGACTGGATCAATTGGAGAGTCAATACCCCGCCGGCTCCGTGTCCGATCACGATGTGATCGTGCTGGCTGATCGGCAGCGGGCAAACCGCCCCTTGCATTGTGGGTGTAGTCGATTCCATCAATTCACCTTGTGATAGCGGTAATAGGCAGAACAGGCACCTTCACCCGAGACCATCGGAGCGCCAAGTGGGTTGGCTGGTGTGCAAAGCGTGCCAAAAGCAGGACAGTCGATCGGTTTGGCTGTGCCTCGCAAGACAGAACCGGCGAT
>JAAYZW010000051.1 GCA_012514645.1 Chloroflexota bacterium | reverse complement strand
TTACCAAAATTTGAAGACAATCTCTATCACGATCACCAGGATGATTTTTGGTGGGTTCCAACCGCTGAGGTCCCGCTTACCGGAATGCTGATGGGCGAGGTGGTTGAGGAAGCCGAATTACCGCTCAATCTGACCTCGTACACTGCTTGCTTCCGCCGCGAAAAAATGAGCGCGGGTCGTGACGTGCGCGGCATGAAACGAGGTCACCAGTTCGATAAAGTAGAGATGTATAAATATTGTCTGCCAGAAAACGCAGAGCAAGAGCTTGACAATATGGTCGCAGATGCCTGCGCCACCGCCGAGGGGTTGGGACTGACCTACCGCGTGCTGCTGCAATCGACCGGCGATTTGAGCTTTGGATCGCATAAAACCTATGACGTGGAGGTATGGGCACCGGGGGTTCAGGAGTGGCTGGAAGTCTCTTCTGTTTCGAACATCGGGCAGTTCCAGGCTCGGCGGGCGAACATCAAATACCGTCCATCGGATGGTTCGGCACTGCAGTTTGTCAATACGCTCAATGGCTCAGGGTTGGGACTGCCACGTACGTTTATTGCCGTACTGGAAAACTACCAGCAAGCCGATGGCAGCATCGTAATCCCTGAAGTTTTGAGACCGCTGATGGGCGGGATCGAGGTAATTCGCAAATGAGCGCCTGGACGTATTACCTTGTTCTGGCGATCAGCGCGATCCTCAACCTGGTGGGTTTGGTTGGGCTGCTTTTAGTGTTCTTCCCTGGGCTAACCGTATCCTGGGTGGGTCAGCTGATCTGGGTTATTTATGTTGGTTTTAATCGGAGTCATGAACCCTGGCAATTCGGATTGACGATCGCGATTTTCGTAATGAACACCATCATCATGATCGGCGGATCGCTGCTCGATAACATATTGGGGGCTTCTGGCACTCGGCAAAAGGGCGTGCCCTGGTGGGAAATCTTTTTGACCATGGCAGTTATGGTGGTTGGCGGTAGCTTCCTGACGCCCCTGGGAGGTTTGGCGCTCTCACTCACAACGCTATTTTTGATTGAATATTATCGCCTTGAAAAAGACACGAAAAAAGCCTGGGAGAGTACCAAAGCCCTGGCATTTGGCTATGGTATCGCCGCGATCATACGTTTTTTCCTTTGCATGCTTATGATCGTCCTTTGGGTTTTCATGGTTGTGGCTTTATAAAAAAGATTCAATTTGACTGTTTTAGCCTGAAACGGCAAGTGTCTGTCTCGGGCGGTTTTTTATGAAGAGGTACGGGTCTGGCGGGCGAGATAGAGGGCGATCGAGCCAGCAACGGCGGCGTTGAGCGAATCGATCTTGCCATATTGGGGTAACCGCATGATCTCGTCGCAATTCTTGCGCACCAAATTGCGTAAGCCTTCGCCTTCATTCCCAACCACCAAGGCAACTCCGCCTTTCATCGAGAGCTGACCAGGGGTCTTTGACCTCTGATCCATGTCGAGGCCGTAGACCCACAAATCCAATGCTTTCAAGCGCTGAATGGCTTGCACAAGATTGTATTGCGCGATCATAAGGTGTTCGCTTGCTCCAGATGAGGCACTGACAACCGCCGGTGTCACCTGGGCGGCCTGTGAAGAGGGAATGATGACACCGTGTACGTGCATCAATTCCGCCGTTCTCAAAAGCGACCCCAGGTTTTGAGGGTCCTGGATCAAATCCAGCAGCAGGAAAAATGGCGCTTCATCCTGTTCTTGGGAAAAGGAGATCATATCTTCCAGGGTGACATAGGGGTACTCGTTGGTTTCCAGCGCGACACCCTGGTTGTGGCGGTCAATTTGCCCGAGCTGCTGTTTATTTGCCATGCGCACAGGCAGCTTATATTGCCTGGCAAGCTCGACACTTTCTTTTAGCCTGCCTTCAATGCGCAGGTCTTGCTGAACGAGCAAGGTAAAAAAATGCCGTCGTTTCGC
>JAAYZW010000050.1 GCA_012514645.1 Chloroflexota bacterium | reverse complement strand
CTCAAAAGCGGCAATAAATACTTCGCGCTTGACGCCTTTCGCATCAGTTCAAAAGCCCGCAAGCGCTTTCCGCAGGATCCTCGTGTTTTGGAGCTTAAACGCGGCTTCCTTCCAACCTATCTGGTTAGCGGAATTGGCGGGATCATTATTATCATCATCTTGATTATGGGCATCAGCCTGGCTTCACGTCGTATTTCCGATAGCATCTTCGCGCGAAACCTCGCCCGTACTCCTACTGTTACGATGACTCCCACCATCACGCTGACACCCACGGCAACTCTGACACCGACAATTACACTGACGCCCACGCCCGATTATTCGCCCACGCCAACCGAGACGGTTACACCTACGCCAGTGGTGTTCGTCAGAGCGCTCCGCACGGTTTGGGTCAGAACCGGCTGCTATGGCACCTTTAGCTCGCCAGGGCGCATCAGCGAAGGATTGACAGTCGAGCTGGTCTCAATGCCCGAACGACGCTTTGATGAGTTCAACCGCGAATGTGTTCTGATCGAATATAATTCAGGTGGTTTTGCGATCATTGGTTATGTTTTAATAGAGGATGTCACACCAGTAAATGAGTAGACAAGTAAGTCGCCCTGACATGAACAAACGTTACCAGGAAACTTTGGATTGGATTTATAGCTGGGTTGACTTCAGCATGAAGCGGCACGTCGACGACAAGCACCGCTTTTTCAAGCTGGATAGAATGAACCAGTTGATGGACCTGATGGATCATCCCGAGAAAAAGTATCCATCGGTGCATGTCGCCGGCACAAAAGGCAAGGGTTCGACCGCAATGCTGATCGCTTCAAGCCTCTACTATCGTGGTCTCAAAGTAGGTCTCTATACCTCGCCGCACCTGGAAGATTTTCGCGAGCGCATCGTGATCAACGGAGTGATGATCAGCGAAAATCGTGTGATTGAACTGGCTGAGTATATGAAACCGCTGACCGAAAAAGTGCCTGAAACCACCACGTTTGAATTGACCACGGCTATGGCTTTTCAGTATTTCGCCCAGGAAGAAGTTGATATCGCTGTGCTCGAAGTGGGCATGGGCGGGCGGCTGGATGCCACGAACGTGGTTGATCCGCTCGTCTCAGTGATTACATCGATTTCCTACGACCACACCTCTGTTTTAGGCGATACTCTGGCAGAAATCGCAGCTGAAAAAGGTGGGATTATCAAACCAGCCCGTCCGGTTGTGATTGCTCCACAGAAGCCTGAAACGCTCGAAACCCTGCTCAAAATTGCAGATAAACACGGCTCACCTGTGATTGAAACCAACAAAGAATACAGCTATGAGCCGCTGAAGCACAATCTTGATTCACAAACCTTTCAAATACAGTCACGCCACATCGCTATAAAGAGCAACAACATCAGCACCAACACTCCCTTAAAGCTGACCATGCCCCTGCTTGGGGCTCATCAGATCGAAAACGCAGCCACGGCGGTCGCCGCCCTCGACATTGTCAGGCTCAAGGGCTTCCATGTCAACAGGAAAGCGATCAAAGCTGGTTTCAGGCAT
>JAAYZW010000049.1 GCA_012514645.1 Chloroflexota bacterium | reverse complement strand
GCGCAATATTTTAGTATAAGGCAATTCAGTCGCTAAGTCAATAGTTTTTTAAGCCAAACCAACAACAGTCCCTTTCGTTGAAAGACAAGTCATTATACACCAGGTCACCATTTTTTGACATGTTTGTTTGATCAGTCAGTGAATCAATTATGGAAATTTATAGGGCTAATATGAAACAATAAAACCGTAGGGCTGGGTTCAGGACGTGGAAATTTGATTTTTTTAACAGCTAAACCCACCCCTCTGCAATCACGGTTGTTTCCTGTTTTCAATGCCTGTTTTCGGTTCCTGAACGAAGTGATGTGAAGTATACAAAGTAAGGATCTTATCCATTGTCCGACAAGATCCTTCGCAAAAAAGGCTCAGGGTGACAAACCGACTCCCTGTTCCCTATTCCCTGCTCCCCGTTCACGGTTGCCACGCCGTCCCGGGAAAAACCGTAGGGCGAGATTGGAGGTGCTGGAAATTTCCATTGGCAAGAGCATATCGCACCTCCAATCCGCCGATGTGTGTGGTTATTGATATCTCGCGATAACAAGAGCGTAGATTGCTTCGTTCCTCGCAATGACAGGGTTTTAGTAGGGAAGGGGCTTGACCCCTTCCGCATGAACACAACCAAACTCTGTCATTACGAACCTCTTTTACGCAGCACTCTTCGAGTGTGAAGCAATCTAAAATTTTGGCTTATAACTCGTAACTGTCGATAGAAGGCAGACATTTTTTATAGGTAATAATTTAGATTGCTTCCTTCCTCGCAATGACAGGAGTTTTGTGGGTTTGAGGCGTTTGGCAAGATGAGGTTTTGGAACAGGCAGGCCAGTTCCCTACAGACGCTCCCCGTTCCCTGCTCCCTGCTAATGAGCAGGCATCCGGCAAACTCACGCTCTTATAACGACGCAATCCACTCAATCAATGACCTTCTCAGTCCTTCCTGCCAGATTGCGCAAATATTCCAACTGCCCAGCATGGTAAGACATGTGAAAAGCAAGGAACAAGACAGTCTCACCCTTCGTGCCCGACGAACCTGGCTCACTGAAATAAGCATCGTCCTGTCCTTCAAGCGCCTGAACCGCCAAATCACTGAGTGTCGCAAAGTCTGAACGAATCGTGGGCAGGTTTGGCAAGTCTGGCTCTTCGCCCAAAATCGGCTCGCTGAAACGGGCAAAGCGGTTGTACTTCTCAAACTCTTCAGGCTTGGGTCCACCAAACGCAAGCACCAGGTTCTTCATACTTTCGATCATATGACCCAACACCCAATGCATACTGTTGCCACCAGGTCGCGGTTGAATGAGCAGATCGCCCTGACTCAGTCCTTCTGTTTGAACCTCCATAATCCATTGCCAGGTTTTGAATAAGATTTTGAAATCATCTTTACTGATCATCACTCTCCTTTGTCGAATCTTGAGATTGAAATTATTGTAATTCAAGTCCTCTTTATGGTACGATTGTTAACAGATATTCACGGGGAGCCACCAGGCTGAGAGGGACCATTCGGTCCGACCCGCAACACCTGATCCGGATCATGCCGGCGGAGGGATGCAGACACACAACTTCAGCAACCCTCCCCAGCGGAGGGTTTTTTGATGAAAAACTTCAAACGCGCGATTCTTTTCGCCAACGGTGATTTCAAGGAGCACACTTCCTTGGTCATTCGTGATGACGATTTTTTGGTTGCTGTCGACGGAGGGCTGCGCCACTTGATCACCCTCCAATTAACGCCGCACCTGATCATAGGTGATCTTGATTCCGTTACCCCGCAAGATCTGGACCTTTGCATCCACTGGGGTGTTGAAATCCAGCGTTTTCCCCCAAAAAAAGACCAAACGGATCTCGAATTGGCTGTGCTTGAAGTCCTCCGCCGCGGCTTCACTGACATTTTGATCACCGCGGTGACTGGCGGACGTCTCGATCACACGGTCGGCAACCTCGCCATCCTGGCGCTGCCCCAGCTCAGCGGAACCTACACCCGCATCGTCGAGAACGGCACTACGATTTATCATGTGAATGATCAGATCGATTTTGAGACTTACCCTGGTGCTTTGGTTTCGCTGCTTCCTTGGGGTGACGCTGTGACCGGAGTAAACACTTCCGGACTGCAATATGCACTTAACGATGCCATACTTTACCCCTGGAGAACGCTTGGGCTCAGCAATGTCGCCACATGCTCCCAGGTGAGCGTTTCTGTGAAATCGGGCCAGTTATTCCTGTTTCACATCAGGGAAAACCCCGCAATTTCAGAAGAGGAGAATCGTGTATAAAACATGCCTGACTTTACTCGCGGTCTTGATTTTGCTGCTGGCTGCTTGCCAGCCATCCACCGGCATACCAGCCGATCAACCTCAAACCCTGTCGATCATGACCCACGACAGCTTTTCTATGAGCACGGAACTGGTAAACAAGTTCGAACAAGACAACCACGCCAGCCTGGTTTTCATCCAGGGCGGCGATGCTGGCTCCTCGCTCAATCGTCTGATTCTGACCTCGGTTGGCAGCCCCACCCCCGAAGTGGACGTCTTTTATGGGTTGGACAACACTTTCCTTTCCCGTGCTCTCGAGCAGGAACTTTTCGAGCCATACCAGCCCGATGCCCTGGCAGCAGTCCCAGACCAGTTCAAACTGGACTCAACTTTCCAGGTTGTGCCGATAAATTACGGGGATGTCTGTATCAATTACGACAAAGCCTGGTTTGCAGATAATCAGCTCACGCTGCCCAATTCGCTTGAAGAGCTTGCTAATCCACAGTATGCCAGCCTGTTGGTGGTCGAAAACCCCGCCACGAGTTCGCCTGGCTTGTCCTTCATGCTTGCAAGCATTGCCCATTTTGGCGAGGAAGGCTGGCTCGATTGGTGGCAGGCGCTCAAAGACAACGGCGTGACCATCGTCTCTGACTGGGAAACCGCCTACTACACCAACTTCTCTGGCTCTTCCGGTCGCGGTCCTCAGCCCATGGTGGTTTCCTACGCTTCCAGCCCGGCTGCTGAACTAATCTTCGCCGAAACCGAATTGAGCGAATCACCCACCGCATCGCTGGTTGCGCCCGGAATGTGTTGGCGCCAGGTGGAATTTGCCGGCATCCTCAACAACACGCCCAACCTCGCCCTGGCAGAAAAGTTCATCGACTTCATGCTCAGCCAGGACTTCCAGGAAGACGTGCCAATGCAGATGTTTGTCTATCCGGTTCTGCCCGATGCGGTGCTGCCGGAGGATTTTGTGATCGCCAGCCAGATCCCTGAAAACACGGCTTCACTTGACACTGAACTCATCGCCGCCAACCGCGATATCTGGGTCAACCAGTGGGCTGATTTGATGATCAATTAACCTGATGAAGCACGCACGCTCCCGCACCTGGCTGCTGTGGTTAATCCCACTTGCCTTCCTTCTCTACTTCTTTTACCAACCCTTGTTGGCAATTTTCAGGCAGGTGTTTTCTGAGCGTTTCAACCAGGGCTGGCAATTTTTCACCTGGAGTCAAATCACCCGACCACTGCTTTTCACACTCTGGCAAGCGTTTCTATCAACGCTCCTGACCTTGTTGATCGGTCTGCCGGCTGCCTGGCTTTTTTCGCACTTTGACTTCCCCGGTCGCAAGAGTCTGCGCACGCTTAGCCTGCTGCCCTTTATCTTGCCCACTGTGGTGGTCGCCACCGCTTTCAATACCCTGGTTGGTCCACGCGGTTGGCTTAACCTGATTTTGATGGACCT
>JAAYZW010000048.1 GCA_012514645.1 Chloroflexota bacterium | reverse complement strand
TTCCCCGGTGATAACGAATCCGACTGTCTCGCCATCGCAGCTTTCGCTGGCGGTGGTGGCGGCGGAGGCGGAGGCGCAGTTCCGTGGCTGGACGAAGATCCCATCGAGGGCGTGGTCTCTGCTTACGATTCCGCGTTTATTGATATCGAATTCAATGTCGACGGCATCGAACAACCGGGCGACTACTTTGCTGAGCTCGTGATCGACACCGACACTCCCTACGAAGTTCCTCCTATTCCAGTGACCATGCATGTCATTCGTCCGCTGAACTGGGGCAGCATCAAGGGTACAGTCTACGGTTTTGAACAATGCGATATCAACCCCACCTTGTTAGAAGAAGCTTTGATTAACTTCTATCGCGATGGTGAGCTGGTCCAATCGACTCTTACTGATGAGGATGGATACTTCAGCTGGGCGCTGCTCAACGGCACCTATGATATTGAAATCATCTACGCAGGCTACGTCACCCAAATGCTTTACGGTGTGAACCTTGGCTGGGATGAAGAAGTCGTTCTCGACGACATTTACCTCCGTCTGGATGCTGCTTGTCTGACCTACAATCCGGAATCCTTCTTCCAGGATCTCTATCCTGAGGACATGGCTGAACAGACTCTGACCTTCACCAACTTTGGTGCCAGGGAAGCTGTCTTTGAGATTATTGAAAAAGATGGCGGCGGACCTGTGCCTTTCGCAATGCCCAAGCTGGCTGATGTTGAACTGATCCTGGATGATGGTTCACTGGAGAATTCTATCGGATTGACAGCTGGTGGTGATTTCCTTTGGGCGAATCGTTTCACACCAAGCCCAGACCAGATTCCATTTACCCTTGACATGGCCCAGGTCGCTTGGAATAACACAGTTGCGGTTAGTGATAATGTCACGATCGCGGTATTTTTCGACGCAGATGGCGATCCGTCCAACGGTGCAACATATCTCGGAAAGATGGATTCAACTGTCCAGAATATCTCTGGCGCTTTTGTCAACTATGAGTTCGATGATCCAATCCAAATCACTGCACCTGGAGATGTCTTGATTGCTGTAATCAACCGCAGTGGTGCGCCTGGATACTCTGACCTTCCTGCGGCATTGGACCAGACTGGCACCCTGCATCAGAGGTCATGGATCGGATTATATTCCGGAAGTGTCCCTGAAATTCCAACGCTTCCTCCTGATAATACCTGGGCAATCATTGATACCTTAGGATTCGCGGGGAATTGGATGATCCGTGGTATGGGAACTGCCGGCGGCGGCAGCGGTGGTGACATCATCTGGCTGACCGTTGACCCGATGGCTGAGGTGGTTCTGCCAGACGGCGGCTCCGTTGATGTAACACTCACCTTCGATTCTACGGGTCTGACCTGGGGTGATTACTTCGGAGTACTTGATATCCTCAATGCTCCCGATCCTAAGATCACCATCCCGGTTCAACTGCGAGTATGGGACTTTGAACGCGTCTACATGCCATTCACTTTCACCCGCTACCCGCATCCTGCAAAACAATAACCAATCCTGATTAGACTGGAAGTCCCCCGCGGGGGACTTCCTTTTTAAATATGCGTTACCGGATGGATAAAGAGAATAAGCAAAACCAAGAGAACTTCAAGAATCAAGCAATTTTCTTACCATTCCATATCGTGGTGCTTTTTCATTCAGAACGGGCATCCTGCTTTTCCATGCTCGAGGAAGTTCTCGACCCTCAGTTATCTCCAGGAGAAATTTACCAAGCCAAAATAGCCCACTCTATAGTGGTATAATTCATCAGTTACACAGACACCCAAATAGTAAGGAGAATTCGTATGTCCGGACATTCACATTGGTCCACGATCAAACGCAAAAAAGGCGCTGCCGACGCAAAAAAAGGTGCGGTGTTCACACGCCTTGCCCGCGAAATTGCACTCGCTGCCCGCCAGGGTGGCGGCGACCCCTCCATGAACGTCAGCCTTGAGCTGGCTATCGATCGTGCCAAAGCAAGCAACATGCCCAAAGACAGTATTGAACGTGCCATTAAACGCGGCACTGGCGAAGATAAAGACGCCGCTGAACTTGAAGAAATCACCTACGAAGGCTACCTCGGCAAAGGCACAGCTGCCATTATCGAGTGTGTAACGGAAAATCGGAACCGAACCGTTGCCGATCTGCGACACATTCTATCAAAAGGCGGTGGCGACCTGGCAAGCAATGGCTCAGTTATGTGGCAGTTTGAACGCAAGGCGGTTTATTCAGTCAAATCTGACGGGCACAATTTTGACAAAGCCTTCGAAGCTGCCCTTGAAGCTGGCGCTGATGACGTCACTGAAGAGGATGGCTACATTGAAATCATCGGTGCTACCGAAACCTTCAAAGATATTCACGACAGCCTTGTTGCTGCCAGGTTACACATCGAAGACGCCGGCTTGCGTATGATTCCAAACCAGGAGGTCGAACTGGACTTCGGTGACACCATCTCGATCCTTAAGCTGATCAATAACCTTGAAGATAACGACGATGTCCAGAATGTCTATTCCAATTTGAAATTCAGTGACGAGCACGTCGAAGCGCTTGATTCGTAATGATCGTTTTGGGGGTTGATCCTGGAATTGCTGTAACCGGATATGGTTTGATTACGCTCAACCAGCTAAACGAACCAGAACTGATTACCTATGGCATCATCAACTCAACGGCTGAAGGTGACACCTCCAGCCGTTTGGTTTATCTTTACCGCGCATTGACCGATTTAATCAATGAATACAACCCGCAATATTGCGCTGTCGAGAAACTTTTTTTCCAAAAAAACCATAAAACTGCCATGGCAGTCAGTGAAGCGCGCGGGGTTATCACCCTCTGCATCGCTCAACACAGTTTACCGCTGGCTGAATACACCCCGAACGCGGTTAAGCAAGCGGTTACATCATATGGCAATGCTAGTAAGAGCCAGATCCAGGAAATGGTGAAAATCAGCCTGCGTCTCGAGGAAATCCCCAAACCGGATGACGCCGCCGATGCCCTGGCGATCGCCCTTTGCCATATTGGATACCTTCAAATGCAGCGGCTCATAGAAGACTAATGATCACCAGCACAAGCAACCCTCACATCAAAGCGATTCGCAAATTAGCCGACCCAAAAGGTCGCGCCGTCGCTGGCACATTCCTGGCGGAGGGGCTGCGGGTGGTTGGACAAGCTCTCGATTCCGATGCCGACATCCGCGAGGTGATTTTTTCTGAAGAGCTTTTGGTCAGCAATTACGGCAGAGACATCCTTAGGATTTTGACCCCAAAACCAGGGGTCGAGATAACTGAAGTAAATCGGGAAGTGTTTGAAAGCCTGGCACGCAAGGAAAAACCACAGGGAATCGCGGCGGTGATTCGGCAAAGCTGGCTGCCCCTGACTGATATCAGCGGGGTTAAGAACGGCATTTGGGTCGCTTTGGAGGCGGTGCAAAACCCGGGCAACCTGGGGACAATCTTGCGCACCTGCGACGCTGTCGGCGCGAAAGGGCTGATTTTGCTTGACCACTCCACCGATCCCTATGACCCGGCTGCGGTCAAAGCATCTATGGGCGCGATTTTTACTATTCCGGTCTTTAAGACTGATCTTGAAGGGCTCAGGCATTTCTTGCAGCAAAACCCAGCCATGTTTACCATCGGCACTTCTGACAAAGCTTATCAAGACTCTTTCGAGTATGATTACCCCAATCCGCTCTTGCTCCTGATGGGCAGCGAACGAGAAGGGCTGTCAGCCTCATATCAAGAACTCAGCCGTAAAATGCTCAGAATCCCGATGGAAGGGGAAAACGATTCCTTAAATCTTTCTGTCGCAACCGGAATTATGCTCTACCAGATTTATAATCAACACAGGAAAGTTGAAAAATCATGATCAGTTCACTCAACGGAATCATCAGTTATCTATCAACCGACTCGCTCACTCTCGATGTCCAGGGGGTTGGTTTTGAAGTTTTCGTCGATAAAAATTTGCTTGCCGAACACCAGGTGGGAGACCCGCTTAGGCTGCAGATCCATATGGTCATTCGACAGGATCTTATGGCACTCTATGGTTTCACAAGCCACGATGAGAAAGCCTTATTTAACCTCTTGTTAGGGGTTGACGGAATCGGACCCAAGCTGGCGCTCATTATCATCTCCAATATCTCCCTGGATAACATACGGAACGCCGTGTTGGCTGAAAAACCCGAGTACTTCGTTCGCGTTCCAGGCGTTGGTAAAAAGACCGCCCAGAAAATCATCATTCACTTGCAGGGCAAATTCCCGGATATCGGTGATTACCAGGTGATCCGGGGTTCCAGCAGCGACGATGAGGTGATTGAATCGCTGGTGGCACTCGGATTCAGTGTGGTGGAAGCCCAGACTGCGGTCCAAAGCATCCCCAAAGACTTTACCCAGGATGTTGAAGAACGCCTGCGTTATGCCTTACAATTTTTTTCCAGCCCTTAATTGCCATTGTTCTCACCCATCAATGGTAAAATAGTTTTGTTAATTACAAATTAAACAGGATAACCATGGGACTTTCACGAGAATTAGGTATCGACCTGGGTACGTTCAACACGCAAATCGCTGAGGGCAATCAAATTTTGATCCAGGAGCCCACTGTCGTCGCTATTGTAGTCGACGAGATGAAACTGGTCGAGTATGGCACAACCGCCCTGGGCATGCTCGGTCGCGTGCCCGAATCGATCGAAGTGGTGCGCCCGCTGCGCAATGGCGTTATCGCTGAATACGAACTTACTGAAATCTTTCTGCGCGAGCTGATTCGCAAAGTCACCGGACCGACCCTGTTCTTCCGACCTCGATTGGTCATCTCCACCCCCTACGGCGTTACCAGCGTTGAAAAACGAGCAATCCAGGAAGCCGGACTGGGCGCCGGGGCACGCGAAGTCAACCTGGTTGCCCAACCGTTGGCAGCCGCCATCGGGATCGACCTGCCAATCAATACCCCCACCGGCAACATGATCATCTCGCTTGGTGCCGGTACCACCCAGGCTGCCGTTGTCTCAATGTCAGGGATTGTCAGTGCCGAAACCAGCCGAACCGCTGGGCTGCGGCTTGATGATGCCATCATCAACTATGTGCGTAAAAAATACGGACTGATAATCGGTCAGACCACCGCTGAGTCGCTCAAACTCAACATTGGCGCGGCTATCCCAACCGAAGACGAAAAAACCATGGAAATCCAGGGGCAAGACCAGGTTACAGGGCTGCCAAAGCCGGCTTCTCTGTCCACCAACGAGATTGTGGAAGCCATGCAGCCACCGTTGGATGAAATCATCGCAACCATACGGCGAGTGCTTGAGAAAACACCCCCAGAGTTAATCTCAGATATCATCGACCGCGGCGTCGCTCTTTGCGGCGGCACTTCGTTGATGAAAGGTTTGGATAAGCATCTGACCGTCGCACTCGGCATCCCTGCCTATGTCGTCGAAAACCCGGTCACCTGCACAGTCGAAGGTCTGGCAAAAGCTTTCCCCATGTTGGATATCATCCAACGTTCGCTTAAGCGATAATCCAAATAACCGTCATTCGTAGAACAATTTTTGATGAACTGAAAGCATTGAGCGTTTTAGCAGCATAAGGCTCGTGTAACTTTCAATTTCGCCAGACAGAAATCTCCTGAAATTGAGTATTCACCGCTCCTATTTCAAATAATAGGTCATCTTCTGGAGCTTCAAGACCGGATCGATATTTGAGACCTGGACGTGTTTCGGTACTTCAAGATAGACAGGCGCATAATTCAATATCGCCCTGATTCCGCAATTCACGAGGCGGTCGGCGACAGCCTGTGCGTTTTCTGCCGGCACGGTGATCGCGCCGATATCAACATGCTTCTGGCAAATTTCAGCTTCTATGAGCTCCACATCCTGGACTTCGATGCCGCCAATCTTCCTACCAATAACATTCGGTGACTGATCAAACGCAGCGATGATCTCAAACCCTTTTCGTCCGAAGCCGTCGTAGTGTAACAACGCCATACCTACGTGCCCCACCCCTACCAGTGCTACCTGCCAGATTTGATTGAGGTTTAAGATACTTCGCAGTGATTCCATTAAAGAAATGACATCATACCCGGAGCCTTTTTTGCCAAACCCGCCAAAGTATGACAGGTCCCGTCTGATTTGCGATGGGGTTGTTTTCAGTCTTTCACCCAATTCAGACGAAGAGACCACGCTCTTGCCCTCCCGCAACAATTGGTTTAACGTCTGAACGTATAATGGTAAACGTGATATCACAATATCTGGCACATCGTATTTTTTCATAATTCCCTTTGTTTTTTATTATATGTCTGTTTCAAAAGCCCGTGATCTACGATGAAAGAGGAAGATCATCATGAATTATAGCCTTGAACAAGCTGGCATAAGGGGTTGAGGTTTTGCCAGTTTTCAAGATTGTGAAACTCGCTTTAGGGACA
>JAAYZW010000047.1 GCA_012514645.1 Chloroflexota bacterium | reverse complement strand
TCATATTTTTCGAAACGAGCACTAACGCCACCACCCAGGATGAAAAGATCGGGGTTTAGCAGGAATTCGTAGGCTTTTAGACCCTCATTAAAACGTACTGCCCATTGTTTCCAGGTTAGTTTTTCTCGTGTCTTTACTGCTGCAGAGGCGAGCTGCTCAACGGTATACTTACCGATCAACATATGACCAAGTTCCGTGTTTTGCATCAGATTTCCTTCAACAAAAATAGCTGTACCAATGCCTGTGCCAAGCGTCAAAAACATCACCACCGGATTAATACGAGCTTCTTCTGATCCAAACTTGAATTCTGCCATTCCAGCGGCGTCAGCGTCGTTGAGAATAAAGGCTTTATTGCCGGTTTCCTCTTCAATCATTTGGGCGAGGTTGGCATTGACCCAGTCTTTATGCAGGTTGACTGAGGTTCCGATCACGCCATTTTTGACGATGCCAGGGAAGCCTGCGCCGATGATGCCGTCATAATTCAGTGCTTTGGCAATCTTCTTGATATCTTTGACGATGTCTTTGGGTTTCTTGGATTTGTCGCTCTTATAGCGAATCCGTTCAGATACGAGCTGACCGGTTTCGGTGTCGACCAGGGCACCTTTTGTCGCTGAGCCGCCGATATCAATTCCTAATGTGATCATAACTCCTCCTGTCATTCACACCCGTTTGCCAGATGTTCTTCATAAGTCACCGCAAAATTATGGGTCAAACTTCCATCGCATTTGGCGCGGAAGAAATAATAACCGGATTGATCGGGTGCAAAGGCAGCCATGATAGCGTCTCTTCCTGGGCTACAGATTGGACCCGGCGGGATACCTTGTACCCGATAGGTATTATAGTCCGATTCGACTGCAAGATCGACATAAAGCAGCGGGGTTTTCCACCAGGATTGTGTGGGAGCGCTATAACCAAGCGCATACTGCACGGTCGGGTCTGTCTCGAGTCGCATATCAATCGCCAGACGATTGAAAAAGACCGATGCGATTGTGGGCATTTCAGCGGTCTCGAGGGTTTCCCGCTGGATGATCGATGCTATCGTGATCAATTCGTCCATACTGTAAGCATTACTTTGCTGGTTCTGAAGTTGACGGGCTTCGTCAATTACAGCCAGTGTTCTGCCTGTAGCCTCTGTCATGAATTCGTCCAGTGTAAGCGTAGGCTTGAGGCTATATTGACCCGGATGAAGGTAACCTTCAAGAGACTTGCCAGGCGGCAAACCAAGCGGTTGGGAAATTTGCGGGGGCGGACTGTAGACGTATGCGACGAAATCTTCCGTACTAAAACTGAAGCCCATCTGGTCAATCACCCCGGCGATCTCTTCCAGCCTCCAGCCAGCAAAAATCGTGAATTGCAAATCTCTGTTAGCACTATCTGCGATTAAACGGGTGAGCTGGATCGCGTTGTAACCACTCGGTATAGTATAGGTTCCTGGGCTGAGGGTACGATCACTGCCTTTGTAGGTCAGCAGATCACAAGTACCTGCCGCGGAGAGCACGTACCCTTCACTTTCAAGTTTTCTGCAAACATCCATGGCGCTGTCGCTGCTATAAATCGTGAATTTTCGTTCAGACTCTCCTGGAAACACTTGCGGTTCCTGCAGCAACTCAAGATTGCGATAAAGGCTAAGAGAATAGCGGAGGTTATTGAGTAGTTTGACATTCTCGCCAGGAGCGCCAAGCACACGACTATTGCTGTAAACGGCAAACATCATGAAAACCACCAACGCGATTGCCAGCAGAAAGAGTAAAACGAGCAGGATCGGAAATCTACGGCGCTTATGGGTCAAGGGAACTCCTTAATCGTCGAATTGGGGCAGCGATGGTCGAGGAAATCCTGCAAAATCACCGCGGCAGCCCGGTCATCGATAGCTTGCTGCCGTTTCTTTTTTCCTTCGCCCCGGTCAATGGAGTTTTCCTGGGCATATTTGGTGGAATGTGATTCATCCCAGGGAATTACTGTCAGCGTGGTTTGATTCTTCAGTTCTTCAATGAAACGATTAATCGAACGGGCACGAGGACCGATGCTGCCATCTGAGTCGAGCGGCAGTCCGACAACGATAGCGTCACAGTCGTGATCGCTTGCCAGAGCAGAGATCGTGATCGCGTCAGCGAGCCTGGAAGAATGCCTGACGATCTGCAGAGGGCGCGCCAGAGTGCCAGTCGGGTCGCTGATTGCCACCCCAATGCGGACGCTGCCGTGATCGATGCCTAAAAACTTCATATCTTCCGTCATTTCAGGTGGACGCGCACCACTTTTTTGCCTTTCTGCTTCAGAGCTTCAATGTCGCCGAGGGCCTGGGCACGCTGCAGCATACCGAAACTAATCCCTTCGCCAGGAATATCAAAATCGGTCGCGTTATCCTGGGTAAAAGTAAAGAAAAGACCGCCCTCTTGACCACCTTTGTGTAATTGACCGGTGGAATGCAAGAAACGCGGACCATACCCGAGAGTGGTTGCTTTATTGAAATTGTTCAGTAGATCCGAACGCAGCTGCTGGAAATAAGTTTCCTGCGCACCCAGCCTGGGCACGAAGGCGTTGAGCGCGATATAGCCATGGTCAGGTACTGTCCTGCCGTGGGCTTTCAATGCCTCAGTCAATGTGCCTGCGCTTTCCAGCCCTGGCACGGTCTCGCCATAAATTGCTGCCTCTTCGTTTTCCCAGACAAGGTCTCCGTCATCCAAACGACCTTCAACCTGGAACTGTCTGATCACATTCTTGGTGATGGTCTTGCTGAGCTGTACGTTTGGCTGATCAAAGGCATTTACCCTTAATAGCGCACAGGCAACTGCGGTAGCGTACTCCCAGCGATAAAATTCCTTCGCCAGTTGGTATGGCTCCTGGATTGTTATCTCGATAACCGGATGCCCCTCATCCTGTAATGTGCGCACAAAATCAGCCTGCTGCCCATCCACCGAAAGGTAAACGAACAAGCGATCGGTAGCATACTCCAGCGGTGAGCGTTTGGGTTCGCCTTCAACAGGCAGGATACCTTTACCCTCCTTGCCGCTACTTTCGGCGATCAACTGCTCAAGCCAGGGCACCAGGTTGGCAGCGTGACCCTCAGCGATGAAAGTCAGCTTGTCTTTACCGGTTTTTGCGCCTTCACCAAGCAATAGTCCTAAAACAAGGTTTGGGTTAGCCTCATAAGGCAGATCCTGGGAACCCCGCAATTCAGCCTCGATTGCCTGCCCCAAAAACCGGCGCAAATCCACCCCCATCACCGCGGCAGGCACCAGTCCGAAGTGGGTAAAGACAGAAAAGCGACCACCAACATCTGGGCGGGCGTTGAAGACTTTGCGGAATCCTCTGTCATCCGCGAGCTGTTGTAGTGAAGTTCCCGGGTCGGTAATAGCAACAAAGTTGTTACCTGGTTTTGTTAAGCCAAGCTTCTGCAGTTCAGCCCGGAAGTACTCCATTGCCGAAAGGGTCTCGCTGGTACCGCCGCTTTTACTGGAAACAATAAACAGTGTTTTGGTCAGGTCAATACCTTTTATGCGGAAGGCGATTTCCTCCGGATTAGTGGTGTCGATTATTTGCAGCCGCAGCCCGTGACCTCTCTCAACGGTAGGAGCGATTGCCTCGCTGATTACTTCGGGCGCGAGCGATGAACCGCCCATGCCCAGAACAAAAGCATCCGTGAATCCATCAGCAAGCAAATGGTCCCGGAATACTTCCAATTCTTCAACCAGGACAAGCTGCTGTGATGGTAAGCCCAGCCAACCCAGCCGGTTGCGGATTTCATCGAAACCCTCTTCGTTGTCGGTCCAATAAGTGGGGTCATGGGCATAAATTCTGTCAACCGCAGATTCGTCAATGGCTTTTTCCAATGCGGTTTGCAGAGGTCTTGCCAATCCATTCAAATCTTCTATGTTTTTCTGCCGTTTGGTTTCAATTATCTCAAGCAAAGCCTCATGAGCCTGCTTGAATTTCCCTACTCCCTCATCTTCAAGGCGCTGTGTTACTGCTGCCAGGTCAATTTTGATTTGATTCAAAAACTGCAGGTCATCTTTTGCTTCTTCGAGGTCTTCTTCGATTGAAAGGCTGACATGACCGTGATTGAGGAAGGCTGCCAGTGTTTTTGGCGGTAGCGTGTTGACGCTGTGATACGCGATCAGATTGTCCACATAGAGCGTGTCTGAGTAAGCAGGGTCTTTTGTGCCGGTTGACGCCCATAGTGGTCGCTGCTCTCGTGCTCCATGTTGTTTTAAGAGCTCAAATCGATCACTGGCAAACATCTCAAGGTAAACCTGGTAGGCAAGTTTCGCGTTCGCTACCGCGATTTTACCTTTTGTGTTTGCTGCTTTGGTTGCCAGTGAAGTCGGCGAAGAACTCACTGCACCAAGGAGTTGGTCAACCGCTGTATCGATTCTGGAGACAAAAAATGATGCCACACTGGCGATGCGATCGATCGGTTCGCTGCAGTTAAGACGTTTTTCGAGCCCTGCCAGGTATGAGTCAGTCACCTGGTGGTAGCGTTCGATCGAAAAAATCAAAGTGGCGTTAACATTGATCCCTTCAGAAATCAGACTGGTGATGACTTCAAGTCCGGCTTCAGTTGCCGGCACTTTAATCATCAAGTTTTCGCGATCAATTTTCTGCCAAAGCGAACGACCTTCTTCGATGGAGCGTTTGGCATCATATGCAAGGAACGGGTCAATTTCAACGCTCACATAACCATCCTGCCCGTTACTTTGCAGGTAGAGTGGGAGGAAAAGATCGGCTGCAGCCTGAATGTCAGCCTTAACCAGTTCAAAATAGATCTGATCGCGATTTTTTCCAGCCCATGCCATGGATGTAAGCACGTCATCATAGGCAGTGCTGTTTTTTAAAGCAGCCTCAAAGATGCTTGGGTTTGAGGTAATGCCATAAATCTGACCTTTCGCGATCATTTGCTGCATGCGACCATCGTGAAGCATTTGCCTTTCGATATTATCGTACCAAATCGATTGTCCTAATGCTTTGACTGACTGGGACTTGTTCATCGCGGTTACCTCTTTTCTAATCATTCATGCCAACAGAGCCTGCTTACACGGGCACTGTAAGAGCTTTTTGGATGATAAAATTTTACCATCAACTACAATGTTCCCAGGCACCATAGAGTAAACGTAAAGGAAACACCATGGAATTTAGAGGAAAAACAGCTTTAGTGACCGGAGGCGGCATCAGGTTGGGAAGAGCGATTGTCGGCGCTTTGGCGCAGAAAGGTGTCAATGTCGCAATTCATTACAACAGCTCAAAAGACGCTGCCCGGGAGGTCAAGCAAGACGCGCTCAATTGTTGCGTTGACGCAGAAATCTTTCAGTTTGACCTATCGGATTTCGCCAGGGTGGATCAGTTGGTCCAGGACGTTTTCGAACGCATGGGTCCGATTGACATCCTGATCAATAATGCTGGGAATTACAAGCGCGGTACTGGTCTCAAAACCACCCAGGAAGCGGTGGAGGCTTCTTTCAACGTGAATTTATTCTCGCCCTGGTGGTTGATCAAGGCATTCGCAGCACAGTTGCCATCCGACAGGCAGGGAAAGATTGTCAATATTTGTGATGCCGGTATTTTTCGCACGGCAACTGATCATTTTGCCTATCGGTTAACCAAGAAAGCACTCTGCGAGATGACCCGCATGTTTGCGTTAGAGTTGGCACCCAACATCACTGTCAACGCCGTCGCCCCCGGGATTATGATGCCACTGGCAGGATTTGAGCATCTTGACATGGACGCTGTCGCCGAAAAGCGTCGAATTCCGTTGGATCGGATTGGTTCACCTGAAATCATAGCTGAAAACGTGATGCATATTTTAAGTCAGGACTTTATGACCGGCTCGATTATCAAAATCGATGGTGGTGAGAATATTGTGTAAAGTAGGTTTCTATGGATAAGATATTAATAACCAATCTGGTAGCAACTGGCATCGTTGGTGTCAATGAGGCGGAACGCCAATTTCCTCAAGAGTTGCTGATCGATCTCGAATTGGAATATCCCCTGGATAAAGCCGGAGAAAGTGACGCGATCGAGGATTCGATCAGCTATTCTTTCGTTGCCAAACTCGTAAGAAAAAACGTGAGCGAAAGTGAATTTTATACTTTGGAAGCCCTGGCTGCCTTCATCGTCAATGAGATATTCGAAGAGACCCCTGCCGATGCGGTCAGGATCAGGATCGAAAAAGTCAACTTCGTCAGCAAGGTGGCAAAAGTTGGTGTGGAAGTTTATCGGCAGCGAAGTATTTAAAAGATGAAACAAGGTGTCGAGGTGAAGCCGTCAACAAAACAGTACTAAGTTCATTCATGTATTCTGGTAGGATTTCACCTTTACGGATTGATGTGGAGCGTTGTTTAATGTTCGTAAAGGTAGAAAGATTACCGCTTGATCATATTCAGAAATTCCATGCGCGTGTCGAGCTTGTTACGAAAGCCTCCCAGCATTGTTGAAGTGGTCATGGAAGCTTGTTCTTTTTTAATCCCACGCATCATCATGCACAAATGTTGTGCTTCAATCACCACGCCTACCCCGAGAGGGTCGATTGTCTTTTGAATGAAGGACGCAATTTGCTGGGTCATCCGCTCCTGGACCTGTAATCTATGCGCAAACATGTCTACAATTCGGGGTATCTTGGATAAACCAATCACTTTGTTACGCGGTAAATAAGCAACATGCGCCCGACCAAAAAAAGGCAGCATGTGATGTTCGCAGAGGCTGAAAAACTCGATATCTTTAACCACGACCATTTCGTCGTAATCGACAGTGAATAAAGCGCCATTAATGAGATTGCCGGCATCGGTGGTGTAACCACCCAGAATCTCTTCATAAGCATTTGCGACCCGATGCGGTGTGCGTGTGAGCCCCTCTCGTTCGGAGTCCTCCCCGATTGCAGAGAGCACCTCCTTAATAGCATTAACTATTCGTGTTTTGTCGATGCGAGGGTAAACGGGTTCAATGTTGTCGTTGGTTGCCATAATTTTTACCTTTCTTCCTCGCTATTGTAAAACAAAAAGCAGTCCGTCTCACTGGACTGCTTACACAAGAAATTTTTATACTATCTGATGATTGGGTCGATCAGCCCGTAACTGCCATCACGGCGGCGATAGAGCACGTTTACCCGTTCGGTACTGACGTTATAAAAAACGAAGAACGCATCGTGCCCAAGCAAGATCAGTTGTTCAAGCGCCTCTTCCTCGTGCATGGGCTCAAGGTTGAAGGTTTTTCGCCGGACAATCAAAGGTGTAACATCTTCTTCAATTTCTTCGACAATTTCAGGGGTCACAATTTCGGGTTCACCAACACGCTTTCTCCAATGCTTACCCTTAAAGCGATTAATTTGACGCGTCATTTTGTCAACCGTAGCGTCGATCGCAGCAAAGATATTGTCTGACCGCTCTTCCGAGCGCAGAATGAAACCCTTACCTCTGATGGTGATCTGAGCGATAAACCGGTCAGTAGCGTTACGGGCAGTTTTCGCGTAGCTCAAATCTACCCGGCATTCCCCGATGTCGCTCAAAAAGCGTTCAAGCTTGCCAACCTTTTTTGTCGCATAATCTTGGATTCGATCCGTGAGTTCCAGGTCCTTCGTGTAAATGCCAATTTCTAATGCCATGCTAACCTCCTCGGATTTTCTTAAATTATACATATTCGTTTAAAAAAATGCAATCAGACAATCAAACGATTTACTTTTGCTAAAGTCAGACAGTGAACCTGGCTTGCACCCGCACCCATCAATTCCAAACTGGCCGCTTCGAGGGTGGCACCACTCGTAAAAACGTCATCAATTAGCAAAATACGTTTACCATTTACCTGGTTTGCCCTGGCAACAAAAGCCTGGCGCACATTTTCGCGGCGTTCGTCCTGATTTAACCCTACTTGAGACGAGGTTTCGTTGATTCTGATTAAGGCGTCACTGCTATAAGCCAGGTTGAGCCGTTCGGAAAACGGTTTTGCCAGCCGCTCTGCCTGGTTATAACCACGCTGCTGCATTTTTTGTTCCCCGATCGGGATTGGGATGACCATGTCGGTCTCCCAGGTTGATCGTTGGTACACCATCTCCAGAAAACCAGCCAGATAACGACCAATGGTCAGGTCGTTTTGGTACTTCAGGTGGTGAATGGCTTTGCGAACAACACCGTCGTAAAACGCGAAAGCTCTGAAACCGACATAAGGTAGCTGCCGATTATGACACTGGGCGCATTTGCCTTGCTTGCTGGTGTAAGAGCCGCAGAAATTGCAAACGTCACGGGGGAGCAGGTTGATCTTGCTAAAGCAGTCATTGCAAATAAACACCCCTTCCATACCACAACCCAGGCAGATTGGCGGGAAAAGCCAGTCCAGCGCTGAAAAGGCAGAATTTTGAATTTTGCGATAAAACCTGGAAGCAGACATTCTATTGAAGTGTACTCTCATAGAACAACTGAATTGCAGGCAGGAAGATCGTGAACAGTGTAAACAAAATCATCAATACCAGGATGATAATCAAAACGTATTCAAACGGTCCCAAACCTCGCAATGGACCTTTCCTCATAACAAGCTCCTTCTACCAGCAGACATATATCCATTATAATTAATAGTTGTGAGTTTCAAAACCTTATATTTTCTACGGTGGAACACCTCGACGGATGATAGCATATATTTGAAAGTTTAAATATTAAAAAGGAGAACTATGACTGATATTTACAATCTCGTTAGCGGAGACCAGGACCCGATCAAAAAGTTGATTGCCAAGATTCCCGGTTTCAAAGGCTATGTTGAACGCGGCGATCGCCGCATGTCGGATAAAATTTTACGCGAGACCATTGCCCGGGAATATGAAGCCCAGTACCAGAGAATCTCTTCGCTGCAGCGTGATCTTATTTCCAGCGGCGGACTGGCTTACGTCGACGACCTCGAGAATGCTGCCATTAAAATCCGCCAGTTTATTGACCGGGTAAAAACTGCCTCTTATGGCTATGCCGGTCTCTTCGATGCTGTAAAAATTCGTGAAGAAGAATTGGCGAACATCTACCAATATGACCTGGCACTTTTTGAACACGCTGACGTCGTCAGAAATGCAATCGACAATACGGCGGCTTCGATAGGAACAGACGGTTTGCCTGCTTCAATCCGCCACCTAACTGCCGTATCGCAGGAAGTTCTCGATGCCTTCAACAAGCGTTCAGATGCCATGAAAGGCATCTCTCTTTAGTTATTGATCTTATAGGAGGATTAATATGGCTAGAATTTTTGATGTCGTTGAATACCCCAGTGAAATGACCGATGAGATCGTCCACCGTTTTCCTGAAACTGGTGTCGCAGATCTCCGCCTGGGCTCCCAGGTGATCGTTCGCGAATCACAAGCAGCGGTATTCTTCCGTGATGGTCGTGCCCTGGACGTTTTGGGACCAGGACGTCACACGATCACAACTGCCAACGTGCCCCTGCTAACTGGCTTGTTGGGTAAACTCTTTGGTGATCGCACACCCTTCACCGCTGAGATTTATTACGTTTCGATGCGCGAATTCGCTGACCGCAAATGGGGCACTCCCCAACCGATCATCGTTCGCAATACCGGCGTAGGTCTGGGCATTGCGCTGCTGCAAGGTTTTGGTACCTACAGTTTTCAGGTTAACGATCCGCAGCAATTCGTCACTCAGGTGGTCGGTCAGTTGGGCGGTTTCCGCACTTCGGATATCGAAAACCGACTGCGTACGATGCTGCTCTCGCGCCTGCAGGATGTGCTCGGTGAGACCACCACACAAAGCAACGTGCTCGATCTGATTGGTCTGACCGATGAATTGGGTGCTGCAGTGCGTGCCAAAACCCAGGACGACTTTTTGGCGATCGGTTTGATCCTGAAGTCGTTCTACATTGGCAACTTAAAACCATCGGATAAATCTGCCCAGGAACTGCGCGAAATGGGGATGCTCGACATGCAAACCTACACCCAACTCCAGGCTGCAGACGCGATGCGCGATGCTGCCCAGAACCCTTCTGGAGGCGCTGGCTTGACCGCAGGGATAGGTGCTGGCTTGGGCGTTGGAAACGTCCTGGCAGGTTCTTTGGCCGGAATGACGCAGGGTCAACAGTCTCAGACCCAACCCACCCCGGCTGGAGGCGCTGGTGTTATGCCCGATGTAATGACGCCATCAGAAGCTGCCGGCTTCCTGAAGGTGTCTGAGGAAGATGTAATTGCCGCGATCAACGCTGGTGATCTGAAAGCACGCAAAATTGGCAGCGCATTTCGCTTAACAAAAGAAGCCCTGCAAGAATACCTGAACGGGTAATTAAGCAAGATTCTCTTTTTAAGGCTGAGGCACTTGTTCTCAGCCTTTTTGTTTTGTTATAATTGGATCGAGCCTACTGATGAAATTACAAGAATATCAGGCGAAGTCAATCCTAAAAAGCGCTGGAATCCCCTTACCTGCTTCTACTTTGGCGACCAACGCGGTGCAGGTAAAGAGGATTGCCGCCGAAATCGGTTATCCGGTTGTACTCAAAGCGCAAACGCTCGAGTCGGGGCGTGGCAGCGCAGGTGGTGTACGCATCGTCCATAACGAACGCGAGATCGAAAACATCAGCAACGAGATTTTCAAAGTGATCATCAACCGACACCCGGTTCAATTCATTTTGGTAGAAAAAGCCCTGACCTTTATGGATGAGTTTTACCTTGCGGTCATTTCAGACCTCGAAAACAGCACGCCGATTTTGCGAATTTCAGAAGCCGGCGGTGCTACCTTCCTGGAGTCCAGTTCGTTCGAGGACGCCCTGGTGGTGGACCGCCCGATCGACATCAATACCGGTCTGAAAGATTATCAGATTCGTGAAGCTATCACAAAAATGGGCATCGACCCTCAGCTTTGGAAACAATTTCAATTGATCGCGCACAAAGCTTATGAAGTTTACCGCCAATACGATGCCACCCTGGTGGAGCTGAATTCGCTGGTTCTGACCGAGCAAAACCAGGTCTTCGTCCTCGACGCCCGCATAAGCATTGACAGCCAATCGCTCTTCCGCCAAGAAAGTTTTGCAGACGCTTTTGACCCAACCTACTTCGGCTGGGAGGAACGCCAGGCATTGAAGTATTATGTCGATTATCACATCTTCCCAGGGGAAGTTGGCTGCATCGTCAATGGGATGGGCTTGGCTTACCTAACCCTCGATCAGCTGCTCTCACTAAATACACTCCCTGCGGCGATGATTGATATTCGCGGTGGTGCGACCAGCACTTCGACTGCCTCTTCACTTGAAATGCTTCTGCTTAATCCAAGGGTAAAAGTTGTCCTGATCAATATCTTTGGCGGGATGACGCGCTGCGATGAGGCTGCAAACGGCTTCCTGCAGGCTCTGAACAGAGGGCTGCCAAGAAAACCGATCTTCATTCGCCTCGAAGGCACCAACGGGGATTCTGGGCTTGATTTGCTGCACAATAACGAAAATATGAGCTTTTTTGGCACGACCGAAGCTTTGGTAAACGCCACTGCAGGCTGGCTGAGAGGGGAAGAACTGTGACTAACCTGATTAGCGCTCAGTCGCACATCATGGTCCAGGGAATCACCGGTCGGCGGGGTCGCTTCCATGCCTTGCAAATGCTCAAGACCGGCAGCCAGATTGTTGGCGGCACTTCGCCGGGTAAAGGCGGTGAGTGGTGTTTTGAAGGTAGATTACCAGTTTTTGACACGGTCAGCGATTGCATAAAATCAACCAACGCCGATGTGAGCGTGGTTTTTGTGCCTCCGCACGCCACTGCCGATGCCATCCTGGAAGCGATCGAAGCCGGCATTAAGACGATCATTTCGATTACAGGTTCAATCCCGTTGCAGGATATGATGGTGGTGAAATCTGTTTTGAAGAACAGCGACTCGATTTTGGTCGGACCGAACTCGCCAGGAGTGCTCCTGCCTGGTATTGCCAATGCGGGAATATTCCCAAACGATATCGCCTTGCGGGGGAACGTCGGCGTGGTTTCGCGTTCGGGCACCTTGTGTTATGAGGTGCTGGACACGCTGAAACAAAACGGAATCGGTGTTTCTGCAGCGATTGGCATCGGCGACGATCAGATTATAGGGATTGATTTCCAATCTTGCCTTGAGCTTTTTGAGTCAGACCCTCATACCGACCAGATCGTTCTGATTGGTGGTCCAGGAGGCGACAGCGAGCTTAAAGCTGCCAGTTTCATCATGGAACATGTCACCAAACCGGTGATCGCGTTCGTGGTTGGAGAAAACCTTGCTCCTTCAATTGTGAGACCCTTTTTTTCTCGCAGTGGCAGCTTGTCGTTGGCTTCGCTTGGGAAAAAAACGTTAGCGCTAAAAGAAGCCGGGGTACGCATTGCCAACAAATTGAACGATATTCCTATTTTGTTATCCAGCTAAGAGTCATCCGGGCATGATAGTGCAGTAAAAAAGTTGCTAATTAATGCAGCAATTTCTTCTGTGTTTTTCAGACTTATTTTGCGACTTCGTCAATCGCGCGGACGGCGTCGCCGACAGTCTGGATGCTGCGGGCGGCTTCATCAGAAATGTCGATGTCAAACCTTTCGCAAAATCCGTCAATCAGAAAAAACTGATCCATCGAATCTGCTTTCAGATCTTCAATAAATCGTGTTTCCAAGGTGATATCGTCACCATCAATTTTCAAAACTTCTTTGACAACTTCTTTTACAATCTCGAATGTACTCTCCATTACCTTCCTCACAAGTCTTTTTGATGTTAGGATTATATCAAGTCTCTCACTGAATATGAAAGAAAAAACACACAATGGACGATCAAGTTACGAGAATCTCTGCGCGTAAAGATGAACACTTACGGATTTGCCTCGAAGAAGAGGTTCAATCTGATGTCCCGACTGGCTTCGATGAAGTGCATCTCCAGGTTTTGACCCTGCCTGAGCTTGACTTTGACAGCATTGACAGCTCAACGGTTGTTTTTGGGAAGAAACTGGACGCCCCGCTGTTGATTTCTTCAATGACCGGTGGGTCTGGCAAAACCCGGCAATTTAATCAGCAGCTAGCCCGGGCGGCGAACGAATTCAATATCGCCATGGGGGTTGGCTCTCAACGAGTTGCGCTTGTACATGACGGGTTGGAAGACACCTTTGCCATAGCTCGGAAGGAAGCACCCAATGCACTTCTCTTTGCCAACCTCGGTGTTGCCCAACTGAATGAGGGCTTTGGTCTGGATAAATGCAAGCGGGCAGTGGACATGCTCGAAGCAGACGGCATTTTTATACACTTGAACGCTCTTCAGGAGGCACTGCAGCCGGAGGGTAATCGCAATTTTTCGGGGCTGTTAAATCAAATTGAAAACATCGCGAAAGCGCTGCCGGTTCCAGTGATCGCCAAAGAAGTAGGCTGCGGCATCGATCCGCAAACTGCCAAACTGCTGGTTGACGCTGGAATTAGCGGGATCGACGTGGCAGGCGTGGGCGGAACATCGTGGGCGGCTGTGGAAATGTATCGCCAAACTGATCCCGTTCGTAAAGCCCTCTGCCAGACATACATCGATTGGGGCATTCCTACTGCCCAAGCTTTGCAGGGAATAACCGATCTGCCAGCTGGTGTTCTGAAAATTTCGTCAGGTGGCTTGCGCAACGGTCTCGACGTCGCCAAATCGATCGCCATGGGTGCTGATTTGGCTGGCTTTGCCCGAAAATTGATTATTGCAGCCCACAACGGGGCTGAATCTTTGAGTGAAGCTATCAGTCTTATCATGCTTGAATTAAAAGTCGCCATGTTTCTAAGCGGAGCAAATGACCTGATAACATTACGAACCCGACTGGTAAAGTAGAGGACAAAATGCCAAACGAATTGATCGCTAACACAAGGAAAAGCTTCGAAGAAAATCTTAAGGACAACGTGTGTGCACTCTGCCCAGCGCACATACCCGGGCTTCGGGATATGGTCGCCTACCATTTCGGTTGGGATGACGAAGTGTTGGTTCCTGGAAAGAGGTTGAGACCGTTATTTCTGATCCTTGTGTATGCCTCGCTCGGAGGAGAACCGGAGGAGGCTTTTCAAGCTGGCAGCGCACTGGAAGTCCTGCACAACTTTACCCTGATTCACGACGACATCCAGGACAAGGGCGAGATGCGTCATGGTCACCCCGCGCTCTGGACCAGGGTTGGTGTGCCACTTGCGATCAACGTCGGCGATTACCTGGCGGGTTTGAGCCAATCTTTGATGGGCAACCTACCTGATAGTTTCTCCATTGAAACACAAAAGCGCGCCATGCACGAATTTCAAGAAGCCTCACTGGGTGTTATCCAGGGGCAGCAGCTTGATATTGAATTTGAGCAGGCAGACCAAATCGGGGTCGATGAATATATCAGTATGATTGGCTTGAAGACAGCCCGTCTTTTCTCTGCAGCGTTTAGGATAGCAGCGATACTGAAAGGTCATGAGGATGAATACAAACACAAACTCGGGCAAATTGGTACCGATCTCGGTCTTGGTTTTCAGATACAGGATGATTACCTTGGTATCTGGGGGATAACTGCTGAAACCGGCAAGTCAACTAATACTGATCTGCTGACCCGCAAAAAAACCTTTCCGGCGGTTACTGCCCTGGCGCATTCAGAGTCTTTTAGGGAACTTTGGAAACGTGAAAATGACGAAAATTTGGTGGACGAAATGAAAGCCTTTTTTGGTCGCTCAGCCATACGTGAAGACACGCTAAACCTGGCACGCGCCTATTTTATCAACGCCCAAACCAACCTGAACGAGCTGCTTCCGGTGGACAATCAGTTTTCTCAGGCTTTACTCTCGTTGGTGACGGCGATGTTTTCGCCTATTTTGACGGATTCTTGATCCCAAATCAACCAGCTGGAAGCAATCAGCCCCAGGCTGACCCAAAAATAAGGCAAACCATAGCTATCCAGGCTGAAGCCTTCGAAAATCATAGCGATTACAACCAATTTGCCTACCAGCCCCATGGCTTTGAGCAAGCTTGGTTTCGCCTTCCGGTCCAGGTCTGCGGCATTACGCCAATGAATCACAAGCCAGGAAACAAACAACGCGAATCCGACGATCCCTGTTTCTGAAAGCAGCCTGACCCACAGGTTTTTGGCGTTCGGGAGATATGATCTTGTGAGAATAAGTTCATTGATATCCAACAGTTGGGAGCCGAAGTCCGGAACTGTCTGTAAGAAAAAGAATCCCGGAACCCCAAAACCTGCACCAAGGATAGGGAACAATTGGAAAACGCCGTAAAAAGCCATCCAGTACATGAAGCGTTCTGCCATGCTTAATTGAGCCGCCCAGTCCAAAAGTCCACGATCAAGCAGGCGTTGGATATCAAAGAAATCCGCCATTCGGGGTTCAATGATGGTCATCAGGAAACCGGCTAAAAAGATCACCGCCATGAGAACGATTAACAAACCAACCCAAACGCCCAAATGCAACAAATGTTGATTTCCTCGTTTTGCGTTCAAGGTCGATTTCTTGACCCAATTGTTCGTAAGTCTAAAAACGATAAAAGCTCCCATGAAAATTGACGTAATCCAACCAACCCTGGAGTAAGTGAGAAACAAGGTTGCTATTGAAAAAGCAAGCAAAAATTTTTCTACCTGGATCTTGTTGAACAATTTTTTTCTGAATGCGCTTTGACCGCTAACGCTCAACCCCAACCATAGGGGTATGTATAGCATGTTTAGCTGGTGTGCAAGCCATGACGGTTCGAAAGCCAAACCCGAAGCGCGGTGTTCAAACAATTTTTGACTGGAGGATATTATTTTGTTTAATGCATGCATCCACTCTGGATACCTCTGGAAAATCGACCAGGTGCCTACCTGGAGCAAGGCAACCGCCATAACGATTAGCCCGGAAATGCTGATCCAACGCAGGGTAGAACGGAGTCTTTCTTCGTCCCTGACCATGAAAATGGTCACAAGATAAAAGCCTGTGCCCATTCCAATAGTCACAAAAGTTTCTAAAATGCTGCGGTCCAGACTGAAGTTTTGAAAAGTGGGTACATTACGGAAGGGGACCAGCAATGTTGAAAGACAACCCCCTAGAAAAAACAGAAGTAAAGGTTTGAAGTGATAAGGCAGCTTGCGACCGCTTTTGATGAAAAATGGCAACCAGAAAAAGACCAGAATGAGAATTGTAGGAATAACAGCGAGAGGTGCAACGTTTGTTCCCCCGATCAATTCGGAAAGAGGGCTGAAACTACTAATCGGCAGCACCAATAAAGAGAGTACCCAAATGATGCCAGAAACCCTCTCCGTTAGGATCATCCCACCTCGGTGGCAGATTTTTTATGCGGCAGTTCATGATAAATCAACGACAGCACCAGTCCGAACAGAGCACCTGTCAATGCCATGTTCCCACGCCTACCCTGGACCGGTTCTGAAGGAATCCCTGCAGGTTGATATTGGCTTATTTGCAGATCCTTGGTCAAGCCTAAAGCGTAAGGGCTCTCAGCCAAAATGATTTCATGCGCGGTGTTTGTTTTTTCTTCAACTTCCTCGAGCGTTAAGCTTTCACAGAATGCGGTCGTAAACAACTTTTCATCGGTCAGGCATTGTTCAGTAGAGGTGAGTACCCACTTTGCTTCCGACACGAGCAACGCATGTTCGTATGCCTCAGTCAGGCGTTCAAAAGCAGCTTCAGCCCATGTGGTCGCGATTCTTGCGGCAATGAGCGGATCAGTATCCCTGACTTTAATGAGCGTGCTGGTTAAGCGCCTTTCGATAACGCTCTTATTCCCCAGTTGTTCCAGGGTAATTAGGTTACCGGCCTCGTGTTCGACCCGTAGAACTTCAGCGGTAATATCAGGATGAAACATCAACTGCCTAACCAGTTCGAGTTGGGTGTAAACCATCAGTTCGGTGATGTTGGTATCTTCAACCAATTCCAGGTTTGTAATTAAGACCGCTTCAGCTTCGTACTGGAAGCTAAAAAATGATCTGACAGCCAATCCAATCAACGCAAAGAGCAGCATGAAAGCAACGGTAAGATAAAAACCGTTCTTTCGTAAATTTAGTATTCCAGGGATAAAACTGTTAGAATCATTAAATGATTGGTTATTGCTCATGTCTCTCCTACAAGGGTCTAAATTTTAACATCAAGAACAGTTATTATCAACCGGCGATGGACGGCGCAGCGAGATTTGCTGGTGGGAGTTGGTTTGACAGTTGGTTTTCGTAGAATTAAACTTCAGAATCAGTGCACGAATAAAAGCATAGATTGAAAAATGGATGATGAACCACAGTAAAAAATTCAACACAAGAACGATGCTCCTTGGTGTTAGCGGCTTGGTATCAATTTTTGTTGCTTTATTTCAATGGTTTCATTTCTTTCAAACCGAAGCGATTTACAGCCGCTGGTTTTCTCCCTGGATAGTGCTCTACATTTTCCCATTATTAATTGCTATCGTATTTTTGCTGCTGGCTTTTCTGAATTTTCACCAGAACTCACGTATTCATCAAATGCTCAACTGGATGAGCAAACATCGGACGCCGGAATCCATTGCTTTGCTAATTGTCTCCATGATTGTTGTTCATTTCATGAGCACTCATGTTGATCTGAGTAATTCGTTGATTAATTTTGGTATGAGCGGCATTGGGCTCATGTTGTATAGCTATGTGCTGATATTTATTGTCTACACAATATTCACCAGGCAGGAGTATGTTGAAAAGAATCACTTTCTGCCAATAACCCTATCCATAATCTTCAGTACATGGATTTTTATCTCGCTTACACGTTTCGGTTTAGAGCCAGACACTGCGTTTTGGAATGTTGCCGGTGTGCCCGTGCTCTGGATCTCTCTGGCAAGCATTATCCTCGCAGTGATTTTGCTCAATCAAGCTATCTATTGGCTGCGAAAGAGCGTAGGCTGGAAACCAGGCAAAAACACCCTGATTATCCTCGAAATTGTTTTATTGCTGGCAATTTGGATTACCGCATCCATTATCTGGGTGAATATGCCCTACTCCAACAGTTTTTTCCTGACCAAGCCCTTGCCACCAGATGGGCATTATTGGCCCACGAGCGATGCCCGATTGATGGATTTGGGCGGACAATACCTCATCATCGGAGGAAGGCTCGAAACCCCTTACTTCACTGAAAAACCATTTTACGCCTTGTTTCTGGGTTTGTTGCATTTCTTTTTTGGGCAATCATATCAAACCATTACAACTGTCCAGATCGTTGTGCTCGCCCTTATCCCAGTATTTTTGTACTTGTTGGGAAAAAAGTTTTCAGGAAGAACTTTTGGGCTCGCCCTGGCAGCCTTTGCAATCATAAAAGAGGCAAACGCAATTTTTGCAACCAGCAAAATATCGGTTTCAAATTCACGTTTACTTATGACAGAACTGCCAACCGCGCTTATTTTGATCATTTTTTGCCTGCTGATGTTTAAGTGGTTGAAAAAAGAAAACCCTGGTTTTGTGCTGCCATTACTTGCCGGGGTCACGATTGGGATTGCAATTTTTGTCCGCACGAACAATGTTGTCGTATTAATCGCATTTTTAGGTCTGCTGATCATCACAGGGCTGAGAAACTTTCGCCAACGTTTACCTCAAATGGGTATCTTCTTAGTTGGCTTATTGGTTGTGATCATGCCTTGGTCAATCTATAACCAGGTTACTTACGGACAAGATCCACTAACCTGGAAGATCCAGGCGGCATTGGAAACTAGGTTTTCATCATCTGATTTGGACGATCAGGTTCAACCACCATCCGATCCCCCTCTCACGCTCGCTCCTGAGGCTCCAGCGACTGAAGCCCCTGGCATGACAGAGGCTGATGGCTTTTACAAATCGGAAGCATCGATGGTTTTGGCGCACTTTTTAAACAACCAGGTAAAAGCCATGTTTGTCTTGCCATCGCAAATTTATCCTGCCGATCTTGAAACCATTCTTGACCAGGAATATTGGAGAGAACCGGTGACCTGGAATGGGCAGCTCCCAGTTGAAACAGTGGTCGTGTTTATTGTTAACATAATCTTGATCTCGATTGGTTTGGCAGCTGCCTGGCGGGTGTTCGGTTGGGCTGGCTTGGTTCCCCTGGTTTTGGAAATCGCCTATTACCTTTCCAATGCCCTGGTCAGAACTTCAGGAAGTCGCTATCTTGTTGCTGTTGATTGGGTAATATATTTTTATTTCCTACTTGGAACCTTTGGGGTTTTAAGAGCGATAAGATTGCTTCCCTGTCATGAGATCGCGAAGGAAAAGGTCTCAACTCCTTCCTGGAAGCGCTTTACTGTTGCGCTGGTGTTCGCGCTGATTATTGGATTATCCTTACCCATTCTCAACCTGGCGTTCCCTGCTCTTTATAGTAATGAGGGCAAAACGGAGGTGTTTAGTCGACTGACGATGTCTCGGATTGACGAAGAAATGGGCGTTTCCGCATCTGAGTTAGAGTATCTTCTTGATGATCCGAAAGCTGTATTCTTATTCGGGCGCGAAATCTACCCTGCCCAACAGGAAGTGGAAGGTATTCAGGGTAATAAGACACTCAGTTTTACCCTCCTGACTCCCGATCTTTACGAAGTTGCCCTACCATACGAAAACGATCTCACCGAAAGGCTGCCTGCTGGCGAGGATATGATCATCGTAGGCTGCAAACAACCTGGAGAGAACCAAATTCTCGCGTACATAGGTTACATTGTGCAATCTGATCAGCTGCTGTGGTCAGGTGCTGATTCTTTCAATGATATCTGCCCATAAATTTTTGGGAGGAGAAGAGTGAACATTTTAAAGATCAATCAACCCCTCGTATCATCCGGAGACACACTCGGCGAATCGCCGTTATGGGATTACCGCCGGAGAGTCTTTTTTTGGGTGGATATTGACAGCGGGTTAATTCATTCAGTTAACCCTCTTGACCTCAGCAACGATACCTATGAATTCGGTGAGAAGGTCGGCACGATCGCCATGCACGAGAACGGCGGCTTCTTGCTGGCGGGTGAGTCGGGTTTGTGGCTTTGGAATCCGGAAGAAAATCAGAAAAGCCTGCTCTTAGCAGTGAGGCATGAGCACCGAGATAACTTGTTTAACGACGGAAAAGCTGACCCTCTTAACCGGTTCTGGATCGGCACGAAAGGTCCCAAAGTAACATCAAAATTATGGGTTCTTATAGATGACAAGCTGGTGGTCAAATTGAGTGGTCTGTCGATCAGCAATGGTTTGGATTGGTCTTCTGATGGGAAGCTTTTTTACCATACCGATTCGATGGATCATATGATTTATCGATATGATTTTGACATGGAAACAACCTCGCTATCCAACCGAACCGAATTTTTTAAACCCGGAAAGGGCACGCCGGATGGGTTGACTCTCGATAACGATGGGAATATTTGGACGGCGATATGGGATGGCTGGCAGGTATTGCAACTTAGCCCAACCGGTGAGGTGTTGACCGAGATCAAATTGCCCATCCAAAGACCCACGTCGGTTGCTTTTGGAGGTGCTGATCTAAGAACGCTCTTTATCACTTCGGCGTCTGAGGGTCTTCTGGACGAAGAAAAAGAGAAGCAGCCTCACGCTGGTGACCTTTTCGCGTTCCAATCAGGAGCAGCCGGAAGAAACGCTAATCTCGTCAAGACATAGTCTAAACGAATTCTTTATTGTTTTGTGAATAAACCGTCATTACCCACGCTTCCATGTAAATATTTGTGCTGGCAAGTCAGTCCTCTGATATTGAGTTCCACAGTAATTTAATTTGAAAGGGAATATAAATGATCGATTTATTAATCAAACGCGAGCCTGTCTGTGTCATCAAAAATGGCCGGGATATCAACTTGAAAAACTAATCGTGTTAATGGTGCAAGGTCGAAGCTGGATTCGACCCTTTAATCCAAGCCTCGACTTTGTAAAGTATCGCTAAAGTAAAAAACGTGTTCGAATATATGTTCTAAATTTACTACGCGCATTATCCGCTATAGGTTACCAGTCTTCTCGTACCTCAGACGATCGTGTGTGTTCAATATACGCTTGCGCATACGCAGGTTTTGAGGCGTGACCTCAAGTAAATCGTCCGGTCCCAGGTATTCAATCATTTCATCCAGGCTCATCTGCCTGGGCGGGTCGAGCCGTTCATCAAGCTCACGAATAGACTGTCGCATGTTGGTTAAATGTTTTTTCTTGGCGACATTGATCGCCAAATCCTGCGCGCGTGGGGTCTCACCAACGATCATTCCTTCATAGACTTCCTCACCGGGGCTGATAAACAGTATCCCTCGCTGCTCTGCATTCTTCAATCCAAATGTGGTGGCGATACCATCTTCAATTGCTGTAATCGACCCACTGTTACGGCTCAGAATTATCCCCTCCAGCGGGCGGTTTCCGATATAAAAACTATTCAAGACTCCTTTTCCATGGGTCGCATTCAGGAAACGATAGCGGAATCCAAGCAAGCCCCTGGTCGGAATCGTAAAAGTTAAGTGGACGGTGCCGTCATTGTTGTTATGCATATCGCTCATCTGACCGCGCCTGGCACCAAGCATTTCAACCACAGCACCGACATAATTTGGGTCGACATCAATATGGACTTCTTCAAAAGGTTCATGCTTTTCGCCTGATTCGTCTTCAATCACGATCGCTTCCGGGCGGCTAACCTGGAATTCATAACCCTCACGCCGCATGGTTTCAATCAGGATTCCCAGGTGCAATTCACCCCTACCAGACACCATGAACACATCTTTTTGGTCAGTTTGTTCTACCCGCAGCGAGATATTCTTTCGCAGTTCTTCATTAAGCCGCTCCAAAATCTTGCGGGAAGTGCTAAATTTACCCTCTCGTCCAGTGAGCGGTGAGGTGTTAACGCTAAAGGTCATCCTCACGGTTGGCTGCTGGACTTCGATTCTCGGTAGTGCAATAGGATTATCAGGCGAAGTAAGCGTGTCACCGATCTGAATGTCTTTCAACCCGGCAATTGTGACGATGTCTCCGGCTTCAGCCTCTTCGATTAGCTTCATCTCCAGCCCCTGGTAGGCATAAAGATACTTCGCCTGTAGGCGCTCCATGCTGCCATCTGCCTTTATTCGGAGAACTGGATTGCCCATTTTCAACGTTCCGGCATAAATCCGACCGGTGGCAGTCACACCACTGTGTTCGTCATAACCCAGGTTGGTTACGAGCATTTGAAATTCGTGTTCCAAATGGACCGTAGGACCGGGTATCTCGTTCAAAATAGTTTCAAACAAGGGCATCAGGTTGTCTTCTAGCTCAGGCTTCCTGCCAGCCTTGCCCTGCAGACCTTCCGCATAGATGATTGGGAAGTCCAAAATTTCATTGTTTGCTCCAAGTTCAACGAAAAGATCGAATGTGGCATTCACGGTCTGTTCAATATCGATATCTTTGCGGTCGAGCTTGTTGATAACTACGATTGTTTTGATGTTCTTCGCAATCGCCTGTTTGAGGACAAAACGGGTTTGCGGTCTTGGACCTTCAGCGGCATCCACCAGCAGCAAAACCCCGTCGACCATATTCATGATACGCTCAACTTCACCGCCGAAATCGGCATGACCGGGTGTGTCAACGATGTTCAGCTTTACCAGTTCTCCTGTCGCAGTGTCAGGTAAAGATATCGAGGCATTTTTAGCCAGAATGGTGATACCGCGCTCACGTTCGAGGTCGTTTGAGTCCATAACCCGGTCAACCAACTTTTGATTCTGCCTGAAAACTTTTGCTTGTCTGAGCATCGAGTCAATTAAGGTGGTTTTGCCATGATCAACATGAGCGATGATCGCGACATTGCGAATGTCTTTTCGTTCTTTTTTCATTTTTATCCTGTTTTTATGCAAAAAAAGACCCGGTCAAACCGGGTTCTTCTCATCAAGTCCTATCACATCCCAAAAATATGGCGGTGGCTCTACCGGTTCATCAGAAAGTTCAACTGCCCCCTTCAGTTTTTGGAAGACGGTGTCAAACGAACTGCGATCACTGACGTGCACATCGAAAAGTGTTTCCCCTGCTTCAACATAGTCTCCGATTTTTACTCGTACCATGATACCAACCGCCAGGTCAATAACGTCACCCTTCCTGGCACGACCTGCCCCAATTTCGATGGAGCTCTCCCCAACTTCCTGGGCATCTACAACCTTTACCCACCCGGAAGTCTCAGCTTCAATCTGGTAGATTAACGGTGCTACAGGCAACGTTTCAGGGTGATCAATTACGCCCACATCCCCGTGCTGCACCTCGATGAGCTCCTTGAACTTCAGCAGCGCAGTGCCGTTATCAATCGCTGCCTGCGCCATTTTTCGACCAGTTTCCAGGTCAGCAGCTTCGCCACCGAGGATCAACATGTAAGCAGACAGATCGATGCAATGAGCATGGAAATCTTCCGGACCAACACCATTGAGCATTTCAATGGCTTCCTTGAGTTCCAATGCGTTACCAACAGCCACACCAAGCGGCTGATCCATTTGTGAGAGTACCGCGATCACGCGGCGACCACTGAGCTTGCCGATTGAAACCATGACTTCTGCCAAATCGCGAGCTTGCTCAAGGTCTTTCATAAAAGCGCCGCGGCCGACTTTAACATCCAGTGCAATCGCATCAGCTCCGGAGGCAATTTTTTTACTCATCACCGACGAGGCGATCAGGGGAATGGATTGCACCGTTCCAGTAACATCGCGAAGGGCATAGAGTTTCCCGTCCGCAGGAGCCAAGTCAACGCTCTGACCGGTTAAAACGATGCCATGCTCACGTAATTGTGAAATAAACTCTTCCGTGCTCAGGTCAGTTTTGAATCCAGGGATAGATTCGAGTTTGTCAATTGTGCCGCCGCTGAAACCCAACCCCCTGCCAGACATCTTTCCGACCGGCAAGCCACAAGCCGCCACGACAGGCGCAACCACCAGCGTGGTTTTATCACCGACACCACCGGTCGAGTGTTTATCCACAACCCGCCCGCCAAACTCACTCAAATCCAGGCGGTCGCCGGAGGCAGCCATCGCAAGGGTCAGGTCAGTGATCTCTTGATCGGTCATGCCGTTCAACAACACCGCCATCGCCCAGGCTGACATCTGATAATCAGGGATATCACCAGAGGTGAAATTCTTGATCAGATAGTCGATTTCCTGTTTCGAGAGTTCTTCCTTATCTCTCGTTTTGATGATGATATCAACGGCTCTCATACCTTGTGCTTTCGTTAGTCGGCAGGATGAATGTAAACCTTACGGTTTGGGTCTTCCCCGATGGATTCAGTGAAAACATCATCGCGCTTGCGTAGTTCGATGTGAATTATCCGGCGTTCATTAGCTGGCATCGGTTCCAACGTCTGTCGTCTGCCAGTTGATGCAACCTGGTCTGCCATCCGTCGGGCGAGTTTCTGCAGTTCTCGTTCCCGCCTTGAGCGATAATTTTGAATATCAACCTGGATCGGGATCCAACGGCTATATTCATGACTGACCATCAGGCTGACCATGTATTGAATCGCGTTAAGGGTCTCTGCCCGGCGACCGATTAAAAAGCTGAGGTCATCTCCCTCGATATCAACGCTAAGATATTTGCGGTTGTCGTCTTCTGATGTCTTGAGTTCAACCGTAGCGATCGCATAGGTGTTCATTAGTTTGAGCAGCTGTTTCACGGTATTCTGGATAAAGATCTTGACATTTGAATAATCGAGATCATCATCCGAATAAAACTCTTGCTCATCCTCGTCCTCGATAATCGGTTCCAGAAGGTTGTCATCTTCTTCAAGATCGCCAGGTAGCGCTTTATCACTTTCTCGAATCACAGGATAGTTGCTTTTAACTGTCAATTTTATTCGTGCCTGCCTGGCAGCAAAGCGAAAAAGATTGCGCTTTCCCTCGTCCAACACTTCAACTTCCACATCATCGTGCCCCAAACCAAGTTGGTCGAGACCCTTTACAATAGCCTCTTCAACAGTTGGAGCGATGACCTCAAGCGTCATTCTTTCATTCATTGTTCACCCGCTTTACTTTTTCCTCTTCGGTCGCTGCTGTTTTACAGCGGATCTCGCCGACGGCTTAACCACTTTTTGAGGTTCAAAATCTTCCTCGTCGTCGTCTTCGTCATCGACAATGATCTCAAATTTTTCTGGTTCTTTTTTCTTTACCCAAGGCAATATAGCAGACCAGTCAGCCCGCCCCATTGCGGCATATTGTATGACCGTAGCAATGTTGCTGGTTAAAAAGTATAAGGCTAAGCCGGCAGAAAACTGGTATGCCATATAGCCCATCATGAATGGCATCATCAGCATCATGCTGTTGTTCATAGCAGCACCCTGGTCATTAGCTTGTGTGGGCGGCTGCATGATTTTGGATTGAATAAAGGTTGTAATCAGCACCAGGATGGCTAAGACCGGAATTCCAAAGCCACCGATAAAAAGACGCTCAGGCTGACCCAGATCCATCCACAAGAATCGGTTCTGAATTGGCAGAATTTTGTTTACATCCAGAAAGGGATACACGATCCGTTCAAGCTTGACCAATTCGAGCGGAGTTGATGCCATAACCCGCATGATCGCCTGGTAAAGGCCGATAATGATTGGGAACTGGATCACCGTAGGTAAACAGGAACCAAAGGGATTGATCCCTTTTTCCTTATAGTACTTCATCTGTATTTCGGCAGCTTTTTCCTTGTTGTCTGCATACTTCGCCATTTCCTTTTTATAGGCTGGGTCATTTTGCAGGTCCTGCAAACCCTGAGAAGATTTGAGCTGCTTGGAGGAAAGCGGATAGGTAATCGCTTTAATAACCAGGGTGAAAAGGATAATGGCAATGCCAAAATTTTTCACCAACATTGTGATTACCAGTAATAAATTTGTAAAAGGCTGTACAATAATTGTTTCCCACATAGTGGAGTTCTCCTAGTTCGAGGGGCTGAATGACCAGGCTGGTACGCCGGCGAGATTGTAGGTATAGATTAAGGCATCAGCGTCAATGACAGAAACAAAAATTTGGTCTCCATCAATTACCGGCTTACGATATATCTTACCTGGTACAGTCACAGTCCAGTCACCACTCTGGGTTGCTGATGAATAGAACGACATGGTGCCATCTTCGCGGGCGACCAGGAAACCCCTTCCTTCTACCAGCGTGACGCCAGCAATAACAGTTCCGCCTGCGCTTGTTTGCCATAGTTCAACACCAGTATCAGGGTCGAGAGCGATGATTTTGCCCGTTTTATCGGTGAAGATAAGTTGATTATCAAGCATAATCGGAGTTGCCCAAATGGTCTCCAGATCAGTACCCTCGCCGTAGACCCACTTGGTATCGCCTGTCCGGAAGTCAAATGCGACCATTTCGCGACCAAGACTGCCAAAAAAGACCATGTCAGTTTCAGGGTCATAAAGCGGAGGTGCTAAAACAGCACCTTTCGTTTCTACTCGATAGATTTCTTCACCTGTTGTACTGTCGAGAACCAAAACATGGTGGTCCTGGGCGCTGACGATCAGTTTATCTTCAACCACGACCGGTTCAGCGATGAAAGCGAATTCTCCACGATAGACCCACACCTGGCTGCCTGTGGCGGTGTCAATAGCATAAATATTGCGGTCTGTACTCGGGGCAATGACAAAATCCTCCGAGAACGCTGGTTTGGCTTGATACCAGCCGCGGGCTCCTTCAAAATTCCAGACCTGCTGAATCAGGTTACCCTCTGTGAGCTTGTGAAAATCATTTGCCAGATCACCGATGTAAACAAAACCGTCTTGCACTGCTGGTGCTGCATACATTGCCAGGTTTGCGCTGGTTCTTTCAGGAAAAGTGGAAACCTGCAAGCCGTGAACACGGTCCAGTTGGTAGAGGTTGCTCATGTATGCCACGTAAACGTAGTCATCCGTGACGGTAACTCCCGGTGTGCTTTCAGCCCTGATTCCGGCAGCACAACCAGTCAGGATTGCACCTGCCAGCACGAGCAATGCCAATATTCGAAAAATCTTTTTATTCATACATCTCCATTCAAGGAACTGGGTCTATTCCCCCTTCGTTAAAGGGGTTACATCTAAATATTCGTTTTATAGCCATCCAGCCGCCCTTGATGGCGCCATACTTGAAAATCGCCTGGTAGCCATAATGCGAACAGGTTGGGTAAAAACGGCATGTATTCGCCGGTAACGTTTTTGAAAACGTGTTTTGGTAGAGCTTTATCAGCAAGAGCAATAACCGTCTGGGGAAATTCGCCAAGGTTGCTGGCAGATCGCTAAGCGGTTGGTCGGTATAATTAGGCTCTTTCTCAGCCACTATGCACCTGCGCTAATAATTCAGCCCGGGTAAAAATTTTTTCAAAAGCCGAGTCTAAAACCGTTGGCTCCACCTCAAGGCACGCAAAACGGGCGATGACTAAAAAGTCATAGCCCGGTATTATGCCTGGCGCAAATTTTTCCACTCTTGACCGAATCCTGCGTTTGCAGCGATTGCGTTCTACAGCACCCCCGACACTGCGGGTTGCGATGACCGCGAAACGACTCTCTTGCAGAGCGTTCGGTGTCACCGTCAGCACAATGTATCGGTTCGAAAAAGACCTGCCTTCCTTGCGGATTGCGTTGATTTCCTGTGAACTGTGCAGTGTTGCCAGTTTACTGCTGCTTGGCATACCCGCTGCATTCTCTGTTTCTCTTACCAGCGAACGGGTTTTACATGGTTGTTCGCGCGTTTCGCCAGTTCTTTGCGACCACGAAGGCGTCTTCGTTTCAAAACCTTCTGTCCGTCCGAAGTAGCCATGCGTGCTCTAAAACCGTGAACGCGAACGCGTCGTCTTCTCTTAGGTTGATAAGTCCTTTTTACCATCTCTCATTCCTTTCAGAAAATCCCAGCTCACGGTAGACGTGATAAAACCAGGACCATTTTTCAAATCCATAACCTCACAATTTTACCTTATTTGCCCCTTCAGTCAAGGTGAACGCGGCTCATCACCTGATAACAATTCTCCGACAAGATTTCCAGATTGATCCGTCGATACGAGTTTCACCTGTCTTATCTTGTTAAGCAGATTTTCTTCCGATATGCAATCTGCCCGTTGATAGTCGCGAGTGAAGCCACTGTAGCGCATTCCGTCAGGTGATTGCTTGCGGCTTTCAAACAAGACCTGCTCGGTTGCTCCGATTTTTGCTTGTCTGTATGCCATTTCGCGCATAGAAAAATGATCGAGCAATCGTCTTGTGCGCTGCTTGATAGTCGCCTGGTACACCTGATTGGATAACTCAACAGCGGCAGTGCCTGGCATGGGTGAAAAAGAAAACACATGTCCACTGCTGAAACCGCATTCCTGAATAAACTGAAACGATTCTTCGAATAATTCGTCGGTCTCACCCGGAAAACCGCCAATTACATCGGTGCCAATCGCAATATCGGGGTTAACTGACCTGAGCATGCCAAGCATTGTTGAGAATCTCTGCTGGTTTACCGGTCGGCACATTGCTTTCAGGATTGTATCTGAACCACTCTGCAAAGGAATGTGCAAGTGCGGCATCATGCGGGAATTTGAAAACACCTCCACCAATTGCTGGTCAATGTCCCAGGGTTCAATCGATGAAAGCCGGATACGCGTGATCTCACTATTGTCCAGGATAAATAGCAAAAGCTGGCTGAGCTGGCTCTTCGGAGAGAAATCTTTGCCCCAGGAACCAAGCTGCACACCGGTCAAAACGATTTCTTTCACGCCCATGTTTTCAAGCTGCCTGACGCGTTTCAGGATCTCTTCGGGCTGCGTGCTGTGCGATTTTCCCCTGGCGATGGTGGTCAGGCAGAAGCTACAGGCGTTGTTGCATCCATCTTGAATTTTGACAAAGCCCCGGGTACGCTGGCGGCGACCGAGTCGGGGTTTATGAGTTAATTCTGAGAGCGTGTCTGCTGGTTCCTGGAGCAAAAATTCAGGAATCAGTTCTTTTTGCTCATTCAGAAAGGCAAGGTCGCTGATTTCGAGCGCTTCGGGCTGGGCGACGCTGACCCAGCAGCCTGTGCTGATCACTTTTGCCTTGAATTTGTTCTTATAATGACGAATCATTTTGCGTGAATCAGCAGAGGCTTTGGCGGTCACGCAGCAAGTATTTACGATAATTGTGTCCGCCAGCTCAGGTTTGGAAACAATTTCAGCTCCACGGTTAACGAGGTCTATAGCCATAACGTCGATTTCCGCCTGGTTGAGCCGGCAGCCAACCATATCGAGAAAAATCTTCATCAGGGTTTCGTAATTACAAAATGGTTGAATATAACGGCTGATTCGCCAGTGTCGAAGGTCTCAGCAAAAATGCCCGCATCGCCGCTGGCAAACACGCTGTCAGCGGCACTGACAATTGTCTCACTATTTACGATTAATTCAAGCTGATCATCTCTGCAGACTGCTTTCATCGCGTTGGTACCGTCATCTTGCTTGATGTTTTCCACACGAATCAATTGGTTGCCACCAAGCGTTTCGGAAACACCATCCTCAATGCGCACAATGCCGGCATATCCATCCGCACTGATCACAAATGCATAAAAATTGAACTTGTCTTGAAAGCGGCATACGATGCCAAATTGAGAGTCTCGGGCGCCGGTGATTTTTTGAACATCAACAGCGATTTCGGAATTGGTGAAGTTTAGATTAGTGGTCGAAATCGCCCTGGAATCAGGCTGGTTGATCGAAATCATGTATCCACCGGTGGAATAACCCTTTAGTTCGTAGGCGTTGTTAACAACTTCCCAGCCGGAGGAATAATTGCTGAAATCGTCTTCAAACAAGACCTCCCCGCTTACTTTTCCGGGCAGAAGGTCCTGGCTGATCTTGCCTTTATTAAACCCATTACATCCAGTGAGCGTTAGGATTAGGATTACCAGAGCGAGAAATAATCGGTTTTGATATGACATAGCATCGAGTTAATAATTGATATCCCCGCCATGCCGTGTGCGAAATGGTTTTGAACCTGCATTAGCAGGAGTTGGTTCTTCCTCCAAGATCGGTCTTGACTTTTGTCTATCACGTCACCTGGTGTGAGATCAAACCATTTGTGTTGGTGTTGGTACAAAACTGTATTACCGCATCACTAACACAGCAGGGTAGTTAAAATATACCATAAAATAGAACGCGGTTTTCGATTTATCACTATACATAGGAGCGCCATGAGCAAGAGACTCTTCATCGCCATAAAACCAAATGCAGAAATTTTGCAGGGACTGAAATCTTTTCAAGACCAGCTAAAACAAGCCCTCCCTTACACTGGAATTCGCTGGGTCAATCCGAATTTGATGCACCTAACCATCCAGTTCCTTGGTGAAACCGACGATAAACACTTAATAAAGCTTTCAAGCAGCCTTGAACTTGCTCTCAAGGGCGCTGAGACTTTTGAGCAGATCTTTCAGGATGCCGGCACGTTCGGAAGC
>JAAYZW010000046.1 GCA_012514645.1 Chloroflexota bacterium | reverse complement strand
GGTTGGATGGAATGGTTAGTTTCTTTTCAAACAGCGCCAGCAGGCGGGTGGTCACAAAAACCAACAAAAAGTAGATCACTGCCGCGCTCATGTATGCCAGCAGGTAGCGTTGTGAACTGGCGCCGATTAACTGTGCCCGCCGCAAAATCTCGGGCACGCCCAGGGCGTATACCAGGGAAGAATCCTTGATGATGATTGCCGCTTCATTTGACCAGGGTGGAATTGCCAGTCTGACCGCCTGCGGCAATACCACGTAACGGATTGCTTCCAGCCGGCTCAAGCCGATCGAACGCGCCGCCATCAATTGGTCACCACTGACCGAAAGCAGCGCTCCCCGTACGATCTCCATCTGGTAAGCGCTGCTCACAATTCCCAACGAAAGTGAGCCAGCCCAGAAAGCCGAAAGGTTGATGCCTTTCGTGACCGCAAAAAAGAGGATAAACAACAAAACCAGCGGTGGAATCCCGCGAAAGACTGTGCTATAGAGGTTCATCAACCTGGCAGCAGATTTCCCCCCATATACATAGAGCAGCGCCAAAAGCGTGCCAATCAGCAGCCCCGACGGGAGTGCAATTAGCGTGACGCCAACAGTATAGACAGTCCCTGAGGCAATATAAGATAATAATTGACCAAGATCCAAAGGCTGCTCCAAAAGTCCAGGGGCTGGCTTGAAGTTCAGCCCCTGTGACTGCTATTTATGAGTTGTAGCTAAAGCAAACTATTCGCTAAAGTATTTTACTGCCAGCTGATCGATAAAGCCTTCGGCTTGCAGTTCTTTGATGATACGATCGACTTCAGCTTTCAGAGCGGTGTCACCCTCGGGTAAGACAATATTGATCGGACCGGTAGAAAGCTCGCCGTGAAAAACCACCAGCAGGTCAGGGTTTTGGGCTACCAGCGCCTGAACCGGCACATAGTCTCCCATCAGCACGTCAATGCGACCGCTGGCAAGGTCGAGCGCTGCCTGGTCTACACGTTCATATCGGGAGAGGTTTGCTTCCGAGAGCAAACCCGGGGTTACCAGGTTGTCGGTCAGCCAGCCGTCTTGCACTGTGCCAGACTGCACACCCACCTTGTAATTGGCTGCATCTTCAGGCACGACGATTGAACCTGTAAAAGCGCTGCTGACCACGAAGGCATCTTCCGTCGTGTAATATGCTTCAGAGAAATCGACAGTCAAATCGCGTTCCTCATCGTAATTGAAGCAGGAAATAGACATGTCCAGCTTGCCTGAATTAACCGCTGCCACCAGGCTGTCGAAAGGCATATCCTCCCACTGGAGCTCAACGCCCATGCGCTTAACAATTTCGGTCATCAGCTCGATATCAAACCCGGTCATGGCACCAGCATCATCGATATACTCGTAAGGGGGATAGTCAGCTGAAGTTCCGACCACGACTGTACCAGCCTGATTGATTTTATCCAAAACAGAATCAGCTTCGGTGGCACAGCCAACCAGCAAGGCAACCGACAAAACCAGGGCTACCGTCAACAGAATTCGCTTTTTCATACTTACCTCCAGAATAGGAATAGATTTAGGATGATTAATGTGAATTATAAAGCATTAATCTAATGGGTGCTGGAGTTTTTCCAAAATTGAGCGAAAACCTGTCAGTGTAACAAATTTCTTGAAAATTTCTGAACCTTAACAAAAGTGATGAGTCAGGAGTATCCTTCAGTTCACAACAAACAAAACAGGGAGCGAAAAGACTCACCAGATAAACCATACCCTTGCTGCAGAAATGGCAGTTCCACCACTGGCAGCATGCCCACGCCTATGTGGCCCAAAAGATGGCAATTTGAAAACAAGCCGAGGGTGAGCCCCGGCTTGTTTCTAAGTTTCATTTTGGTCGAGTTTTACGATATGGTCATTCGCCAGAACTTCTGGCATTGCCAATGCCGTTCAGGTTGGCTGCATCGTTCAATGCTTGCTGAGCTGGGCTCACCGTATCTGTAACTTGGATGCCGCCCGGTCCTGAATACAAAGTCGCCCAATCGACGATCAGTTTATCGCTCGGGAATCCTTCCCCGTACATACCGACACCCACTTTCCCCTCCGACAGAGAGTCGTCTAACCCAAACCAAAGCAGGGTGTTATTGATATAGAAGTAGAGTGATCTTCCAGAGGCAACCACCCTCAAGGTGTTCCAGTTGTCACCGGTATTGATGGCATCAGTGTAAGTCCAAAGTTGGAGCGGTGTGTCGACACCTCCGACGGACTTCCAGACGCTGTAATAGCCACTGCGACTGTATTGAAACATGTAAACATCGTTCCAGAGATAGAGAGAATCCCTCAGAGTTGGAGTTCCGCGAATCATGATATTGTTTGATAGGTATTCGTCACCAAGGCGCATCATCCGGGCAGAATAGTCAAGATTCGCAAACGTTTGGTTGTGATAAATCGAAGACCAATAGTCTGTTAACCCTGTGGTTGAAACATCGGTGGGGTTGATGGTCCATGTGCCTGTCGCAACTTCACATCCGGTAAAGTCGTTATTGAACTGCGAATCGAAACCAACAACGGTAAGAGGCTTGTTCACCAATGGCAGGAAAACTTCATAAGACCAACGCTCTCCTGTTGCCAAAAATTCGTCGCTCCACCCGCCCACAGCGTAAAGTGTGGAACCAACATTGGTATAGCCAAAGGTTCGCCTGGATTGAATCAAAGAAGCGTGAAACGGCTCCCAAACTCCTGAATAGCCCTGAGTAGTGTTGTAGGATTCGCAAGAGTTGCGATATACACTCCATCCACCACCACACACATAGACAGTATCCCCCACCGCATAGGCTCCCACACCCCCACGGGTAATCGTAAGATCCGTGACCGGGTGCCATAAACCATCAGTCGGGTTGTAGGCTTCCACGAAGTCAAAATCTGCGGTCCCAGCATCCCTGCCTCCGATTGCATAAATCTTTCCATTGGCTGAAACCCCTGCCAAATAACCCCTGGCATGGGTCATCGAGGCAATTGATGTCCAGCGGGAACCGGCTGGTTCCACAGGGTCGTAAACATATGCTGTGTTTCTGTAGCCGCCTGCATTCGATCCTCCAAACACATAAAGTTTGCCTTTTTCCACCGCACAACCCATTCCATAAAATGCATCAGGCATCGGGTCTGAACTGACAACAGACCAGGTGTTAGAAGTGGTATGGAAGACTTGGAGCGTGTTTAGGGCTGTGAGTGACACATCGTATCCGCCCGGAATGTATATGTCGGTGCCGATCACTCCGGCACAGATATTGCTGGCTGGTGTTGGCATTAGCCCAGGCAGGGTTTCCCAGGTCATAGTTGCCGGATCATATCTCTCAACCGTATCGGCTCGGAGCCCTGATGTGATTTCTCCGCCAATTAAATAGACCTTGCCATCAACGCTTGCTGCTGCTGATCGGGATCGACCCAAGCCGTTGAAGGGAGGAATGCTTTTCCATTGGGCGCCTTTTGTGCCGCCGATGCTGAATGCCAGGTCTTGTTGAGACATCCCGAGAATTGTCCAATCGTTCCAACCTGTTCCATAGCCAAAACCATCTCCCGGGTTGATAAACTTTGCAACTGCTTCGTTACTCGTATCTGCTGGCTGCAGACCAAATTGCCCATATGGATTGAAAGCCAGGGTTGGATAAAACACTAACCAATAACGACCCGGAGATAGTGTTATCGCATCAGGAAGATTCAGGAGCGTACTGGAGAGATGGCCGGAGGTGCCCGTGGATAAAGAAACGGACGGAGATGTTGGCACCAGGCTTAATGACCAAACCGGAGCATCACCGCCACCACCTGGGTCACCAGCCGGGAAACCGCTGTTGTCACGATAAATCTTCCAGTTGAGTGCATTGGCATTCAAAAGCGATGTAAAACCGCTCAGGTTGCTGCCAGGGACAAAGATCGTTTCAATATTCCAGCTATCTTCGACCAGGAAATCGTCCGCAAGATAGGAACTATACACAGGCTCGTCTGGAAATTCCTGTGCAATATAAACATTTGAATTTCCCAAGTCAATGGGTTGGTGCCAGAGCACACCGCTGGTGATTCCTGTATCAAGAGACAGACCAGCTTCTGGAAAGTCGGTTGATGGATCATCTTGCGGTAAATCAATTTGCGCTGGAGGGGATTGAGAGGGTTGTTCTTCTGGCGAACTGAGAATGGGTGGGGTTGGAGCTTGGGCAACCCCCACTCGCACATTAGCAGCCCCACCAAAAGAAGCCAGCAATATGCTGAAAACTAAAACAAAAAGTAGGCTTTTCTTTGTAATCATTTTTCTCCTTTTATGGAAGGTTAAGCCGATAGTTTAATGAAGATAGTTCTGATCAAATCAGACAGACAGACACGAAAGTTGTTAAGAAGCTGGGAAGAAGTGGTTATCATACCAATCTGCCACTGTTGATATTCTGTATAATTATATAATTATTAAATTCTCACTTTAAATAGTTGTAGATAGTACAACTAAGCTCAATAATCAAAGTGTAGAATCACCCCCCGGTTTCGAGGGCGCAGGAATCGTGCATGCAGTTTTGCTACATGAGAAAATAAATGGCTTTTGAACTTATGGCAGTGTTTTTACAGATTCGGTTGCTCTTGTGCCGATCCGTCGCCGGCTTCGACTTTCGCCTCTGCCTTCTCGATTTGCT
>JAAYZW010000003.1 GCA_012514645.1 Chloroflexota bacterium | reverse complement strand
ATGAAGCCTGCTGGCAAGCTTCCACAAGACTGCCGGTTGATGGAGCGCCGGATGATGCCGATTTGATGGCGGAATATCTGCCTGCCATCCCCCTGATGCCCCAATATCGCCTGTGGATACACGCTGACCGGGTCAACTCTCCCGACGACGCGGTTTTTAGCGATTTATGGCAATTCTCGCCGGCGCGGTGAAAGCTAAAATAGCACACTGCAATTCTCAATACGGAAAAATTTAGATTGTAAATACAGAATGCACGGTTAATCGAACTTAAAAACGGCAAGATTGGGTTCACAACGTAAGCAAAGGTGATTTTTTTCAGCCACCCCCCCCCCGTTGGACTCACGGTTAATTTTCAGTTTTCAATGCCTGTGCGCAGTTCTTGAACTGGGAGGTCTGACAAAAGAATCAGTGATTGAGTGCTCACGATGGGGACCTCCCCATACGCTTAAAAATCTATATCGATTTTGTAAACATCCTTCGTTTAATTTCGTATTGAGAATTTATCAATGACAATACTCAGGATAAAAAGGTCGTAAATCTTTGATATAATTGAATTAATAGAGTCATATGGCATCTAAAAAATACATCAAGGATTACACCCTTGTCGAAACTGAAGACACGAAGGGTCAATTAAAGAAAACCGCAGTTTATCACGGCGATTACTTCAACTTAAACTTAGAAGAAACCGAAATTAAAACACTCAGATGGCGTTTTCTTCTACTTTTTATTGCTACCCTGGCACTCCACGTAATCGCCGGCAGCATCAACAACCCCGGGCTTTATAAAATTTACGTGGCATTGCCATATACCGGAGCATTTTTCCCGCTTTTGTTCCTTGCGGCTGGAATCTTGAGAATGCCCGCTGAAAAACGCCCCTATCGCAATGAGGAGATTGGGCTGTCTTACAAACGGATCATTAATATGAGCCGGCTTTACCTCATTTTTATGGCAGCTGGCTTGTTGGGAGCACTAATTTATTTGCTGATTGTTGCCAGAGGGCTCGCTATTGAGCTTGAGGCGATTTATATCGGATTGATCGCGGGAGCCTCCTTTTTGATTTGGCTGATCTACAAGAGAGCCAATAACATCGAAATTTCCAAGGAGCAGCCCGCCTTAACTAACGAATAAGTTGATTAAAAATAGCGATTCATGCCAGTTGTTGACACTATTTTCTAATTAACTTATAATGAACTAAATCTTAGAAGGAGAATTAGGAGAAAAATGAGTAAATTTGCACGAAACCTTTCTATCTTGATTGTGCTCGTCATGTTTGGCGTTGCACTCGCCGCTTGCGGCACTCCCACCGAAGCTCCAGTTGAACCCGAACCCCCCGTGGTCGAAACCGAAGCCCCTCCAGTGGAAGAACCTGTTGAAGAACCCACCGAGGTTGAACCCGAACCCGAGCCAGAACCCGTCTTCGAAGAACAACCTTTTGGCGAAAATCTTCCCACCGCCCCAACAATTGACACGCCCATGGTTGTCGCTTACCAGGACTTCTCACAGAAGTTCAGCCCCTTCTTTGGCGAAACCGCCTACGACATGGATGTTGCCAGTATGACCCAGATTGGCTTGATGACCACTGACCGCGTTGGCGGTATTGTGTACAACGCAATCGATGGTGAAACCCGTGATTACAACGGTGTCGATTACCTGTATAAGGGTGCTGCTGACATCGACGTCGATTATGACCCAGACGCTGACACCACCACCTATACCGCTCGCCTGCGCGTTGGCATGAAGTTCTCCGATGGCGAACCTGTCACCGCTGATGACGTGATCTTCACCTACTACACATTCCTGGATCCCACTTATTCAGGCTCAACTACCCTGAGCTCCTATCCGATTATCGGTTTGAGTGACTATCAGACCCAGACCACTTCGGAAGTCTATGACAAGTATGATGCATTCTTCGAAGACATCTATGCCGCTGGCTTGGACCACGAATATGCAGGAGATCCCTGGACTGAAGAACAACAAGCTTATGTCTGGGACGAACTTGCTGCTGCCGGTTTGGTTGAAGCCCAGAAAATCGTTTCTTACGTTGATGGCAACTACCGCGAAGCCTACGCCGCAGATTATCTCGGTCACGACCCCGCTGATGTTGCTGAAAACGAAGGTCTCCAGATTGCCCTTGGTATGGTTATGTGGGGATTCGGCGAAGTTGGCGAAGATGGCGTTCTGACAGTTCCGTCCGAAGCCACCTACGACCTCGTCGAAACCTTCCCGACCGTTGAAGATTACTTAAATGAGATCTTGTTCTCATACGAGAACGATTATCGTGCTGCCTTCCCATACGAATCTACAGACGGTGCCGATATCGTTGCAAGCGTCAAGACTGCATTCATTGGTTTCTTCGGACCCCTGGATGAATCCATGGGCGACGAGGGTGTTCCCAACATCGCTGGTATCACCAAGCTCGATGATTACACCATCCAGGTCGTGACCACCGGCTACGAAGCACCTGCTGTCTACAGCATCCTTGGTCAGTCGATCACTCCGCTGCACTACTACGGCAGCCGCGATCTTTACGACTATGAAAACAATATGTTCGGTTTTGAATACGGCGATCTTTCCAAACAACAGAGCCTGACTGCCACCCCCATGGGCGCCGGTGCTTACAAATTCGTCGAATATACCAACCGTGTTGTTTACTTCGAAGCCAATGAATTCTATTACAGAGGCTCCCCCAAGATCCGCGAAATCCAATTCCGCGAAACCCAGTCAGCTGAAGTTGTTACCGCTTTGACCTCTGGCGTCGCCGACGCTGGCGAGATGAGCTACAACCAGACCCGCTTCCAGGAAGTTATGGATGCCAACGCCAATGGCGAAATGACCGGTCCCGTGGTTACCACGAGTCTGGTTGACAACCTTGGTTATGGCTACATCGGCATTAACGCCAACACAGTTAATGTGGACGGTGACCCCGCCTCCGATGCTTCCAAGAACCTGCGCCGGGCGCTTGCCACCATTTACTCTGTTTACCGGGACGTCGCAGTTGACAGCTACTATGGTGAAGGTGCTGCCGTCATCAACTATCCAATTTCCAACACCTCCTGGGCTGCTCCCCAGCCGACTGACGAAGGCTACGCGATTGCATTCTCCGTGGATGTCGATGGCAACCCCATCTACACCGCCGACATGACCCAGGAAGAAAAATATGCCGCTGCCGAAGTTGCAGCCGTTGGTTTCTTTGAAGCCGCCGGCTATACTGTGGTTGATGGCGTTGTCACTGAAGCCCCCGAAGGCGCGAAACTTTCTTACGAAATTATCGTTCCCGGTGGTGGTACTGGTGACCATCCCGCTTTCGCAATTTTGACTGGTGCCCGCAGTTCCCTTGGTAACATCGGTATCGAACTCAAGATCAACGACCCCGCTGACGCCAACATCCTCTGGGATGCGCTGGATGCCGGCACCCAGGAATGCTGGACCGCAGCCTGGGGCTCAACCATTGACCCCGATATGTACCAGGTCTACTACAGCACCAACACCGTTGAAGGTGACGGTCCTTCCACGTCCAATCACTATCACATTATGGACGCGGAACTCGACGAGCTGATTATGGAAGCCCGCCTGAGCGATGAACAGTCATTCCGCAAAGCCATCTACAAACAGGCTTTGGATCGCATCATTGACTGGGCTGTCGAAATTCCGACCTACCAGCGCAAGAACGCGATCATCTTCAGCACCGAACGTATCAATATCGACAGCTTGACTCCCGATATTACTACTTTCTGGGGTTGGATGAACGATCTCGAACTGGTAGAGATGAACTAACCAGTGACCTGTAAAGGGTAATGAAAACAATGAGCCCACCCCGCTTGGGTGGGCTCATTATGTCACTAACCACTTGAGTCTTCCTTTACCCACACAGTGAATTGAGGAGCGTTTATGAAAAATTTTATTATAAGGAGAGTCATCCTGGGTCTCTTTATCACCTTCTTTGGAGCAATGCTTTCTTATACGGTCATTCGTAGTTTACCTACATCATACGTTGAATCGGTTGCCCGTCAACGAGCTTCGAACCCCCTCAGTACAAAAACGTACCAGGAGTGGATCGCCGAATTAAACCAGGTTTACGGTTTGGATAAGGGTATTATTCCCGGCTTCTTCGGTTGGATGGGTAACGCAATTAAGGGAGATTTTGGCGAATCCTGGCATTATGCAGTACCAGTAACTGAGAAGTTTTCGGAAGTAATTTGGGTGTCGATGATCCTGAATGTCGTCACCACATTGGTACAATTTTTTATTGCAATACCATTGGGTATCCTGGCGGCGAGGAAGCAATATAGCCGCACAGATTACGCGATTACTTTCTTTGCCCTGATGGGTATTTCATTACCAACCTTTTTTCTTGCAACGATCTTGAAATACGTATTTGCGATCAAGCTGCAATGGTTCGATCTATACGGTTTGACCGGGCGTTTTCATTCAACGATGACTCCTTTCCAGCAAACGGTTGACGTCGGCTATCACCTGGTTCTGCCGATCATCACACTGATGATGCTTTCGGTGGGAGGGCTGATGCGCTATACGCGTACAAACATGCTGGAAGTGTTAAACTCTGACTATATCCGGACTGCCCGTGCAAAAGGATTGCCTGAAAAAGTCGTGATCAATAAACATGCTTTTCGAAACACACTGATTCCCCTGGTGACTTCTCTGAGTGGCATTTTACCCGGTATGTTTACCGGAGCGATGATCACCGAGACGCTCTACCAGATCCCTGGGATTGGTTATATTTCCTACCAGGCGATCATTCGTGGCGACATTCCCTTTGCCATGTTTTATATGGTCTTTTTAATTTTGTTAACCCAGGTAAGCATATTGTTGTCAGATATTCTCTATGCAGTAGTCGACCCCCGGATCAGGGTCAATTAGGTGGTGGAAAATGAGTGAATTAGAAGCAACCAATTTTCCTAACGAGCCGATACAAAGCCCCCCACCTCCACAGGCGATGGCACTGGATGATGCCCGACGGGTCAAGACCTTATCACCCGGAATGCTGGTTTTCAAGCGTTTCATTCGCAACAAACTGGCTGTTTTAGGGCTCATCATCCTGGTGCTAATGTTTTTGTTCTCCTTTGTGGGTCCGTTCTTGTCGCCTTATACACAGACCCAGGTTTTTTATAAAGAAGACGCCATCAGTAAAGACTATGCCGGAGCAATTTATAACACCGAGTTACGTTACTCGGTTCACCCGGATTCTACCTTTGACGGGGGAGACCGCGCAAGATTCCTGCTTGCCTTAGGCAAAGGCGAAACAGTTTTCACTTCAGGAAACAGAAGCTTTGCTTTCTTTGAAGAAGGAGAGGGTTTTTATCGCATCGCTGAGCTTGAAAATGTCGCAGAAGTGATGTTGGGAAGAATTAACCCCAAACCCGGGTTTACCTTACCTCCGGGTTTTGCTGAGGCTTTTGAAGCAGCTAATGCCGCTGGCGATATCACATTTGAACTCAATGGAGTAACCTATGTGCTCAGCCAGGTACTGAAAACTATCAATGTTTCCACCCAACACGATGTCGCTATTGCCAGCTATTCAATTTTTGATGCATATAGGGCAGAAGATAATGCACAGGTCAGCTCTTATGATTTCCGCCTGCGCAGTGGGATAGCAAACGTGAACGACGAAACTTCATTCACGTTTCGCGACCGGGAATTCCAGATTGTGGAGCATGAAGGTCAGGTCACCATCCTTGATGATCAGGGCGAACCATTTGCCGAGATTTCGGACATTATTGTGAACCCCCTTGATCAGGGCGAATTCCTCTCTGTTGAATTCAAAGCACTCGCCCGTGAAGCAATCACCAACCGGAAATCTGGATTTGAATATACCGATGCAAATGGCGTGACCACCGAGTATGACATTAATCGAGTCAACACTAACTTCTATATTAAAAGGGAAACCACGACTACTTTGATCAATATGTTCGAGTTTCCTACTGCTGCCCATCTTCTCGGATTGGATAACAACGGTATGGATATGTTAACCCGCCTGATGTATGGCGGCCGGATTTCTTTGATGGTTGGGTTTGTCGCAGTCTTGATCGAACTGGTTATCGGTGTAACCATTGGCGGTATCTCGGGTTACTTTGGCGGTGGAATTGACACCGCATTGATGCGTTTTGTCGACTTGTTCAATAGTATCCCCCAAATGCCCCTGATTTTGATCTTTGGCTCTGTAATGGATACGCTGGAGGTCGAACCGATGCACCGTATGTTCATCCTGATGGCTATCTTGGGTTTGTTGGGGTGGACTGGTATCGCCCGCGTTGTTCGTGGTCAGATATTAAGCTTACGCGAACAAGATTTCATGGTGGCAACCGAAGCTACAGGCGTGCGCACCAGCCGAAAGATCTTCCGACACCTGGTGCCAAATGTTATGCCAATTCTGATCGTATCGGCAACTGGCAGCCTGGGGGGGTTGATTATTACAGAGGCAACCCTGGGTTTCCTTGGGCTGGGAATTAAGTATCCGCTGGCATCCTGGGGTTCCATTATCAACATTTCTTCTGACGCCTTTATCATGGGTACCTATTGGTTTATGTGGATTCCTGCTGGCGCTTTGATTTTGTTGACAGTTTTAGGCTTCAACTTTGTTGGCGATGGTTTACGCGACGCATATGATCCGAGAATGAGACGCTAAGGTGAAAGAATGACCGAAGAGAAAGATTTATCACAATACGACACAACTGATCTGGAAGATAATGTAATTACCGAGAAGATTCACTTAACCGCGAGAGAATCTAACCGGATCAGTCGGGAAAATCGTCGGATTACCGACGCAATTGAAAAGGAACGCAAACGCAAAAACGTCCCTGAAAGCGAATTTTTAACGAAAATGCGAGACCCCAGGAATGTGGTTGAGTTTGATGACCTACACACCTACTTTTTCACAGACATCGGTACTGTAAAGGCAGTCGACGGTGTTTCTTATGACGTGCCAATTGGTTCAACCGTTGGTGTGGTCGGTGAATCGGGCTGCGGCAAGTCAGTCACGGCGCTTTCACTGATGCAGCTTGTGCAAAGACCGCAGGGTCAGATCGTGGAAGGAACAATCCGCTTGAATACTGGCGATAAGGTCTATGATATTGCCAGGACTCCGATTATTGAAATGGAAAAAATCCGCGGAAATGAAGTCTCGATGATCTTTCAGGAACCGATGACCAGCCTGAACCCTGTGTTTACCGCTGGTTTCCAGATTGACGAGGTGATCCAGCTGCACAACCCCGACATGAGCAAAGAGGAAGTCAAAACACGCACACTGGAAATGGTCGAACTGGTTGGTATCGCCAACGCCGAAGGGGTTTACGATATGTACCCACACCAGTTGTCTGGTGGTATGCGCCAGCGCATCATGATCGCCATGGCGCTTGCCTGTAACCCCCGCCTGATTATCGCAGACGAGCCCACCACTGCTTTGGACGTCACCATTCAGGCGCAGATCCTCGATTTGCTGCGCGGTCTGAAAGACAAGATCAACTCAAGTATTATGCTCATAACCCATGACCTTGGTGTTGTCGCTGAGATGGCAGATTTTGTGGTTGTTATGTATGCTGGTCGCATCATTGAGAAGGGCACAGCCAATGAAGTCTTTAACAGCCCCATGCATCCATACACGGTCGGTCTGATGGCTTCAAAACCGGTGATTAACCGCGAAGTCGAGAAGCTTTATAGCATTCCCGGCACCGTTCCCAATCCGATCAACATGCCGAACTACTGCTACTTCAAAGATCGCTGCAACCGGAGAATGCCAATTTGTGACGGACCGTATCCTCCTGAGTATTTCCTTTCACCGTCTCACATGGCGGTATGCTATCTCTATGAAAAAGAAGAGGTAATAGCTAACTATGGCAAATAATAATCATAACAACCAGAACGCCGGCAGTAATGGCAAAATCGTCGAAGTAAAGAACCTGAAACAATACTTCCCAATTAAAGCCGGTTTGATGCAGCAAGTTGTTGGCTATGTCAAAGCTGTCGACGATGTCAGCTTTAGCATTCAGCGCGGCAAGACCATGGGTTTGGTTGGTGAATCTGGCAGCGGTAAAACCACCGTTGGTAAGACAATGCTGCGGCTGAACGAAGCCACCAGCGGCAGTGTCTTCTTCAATGGTAAGGATGTGTTCAAACTTGACCGGGCTGGTATCAGGGTGCTGCGGCCAAAACTGCAGATGATCTTCCAGGATCCTTATTCGAGTCTGTCACCGCGAATGCCCATCAGCGAGATTATTGGTGAGGCGGTTCGCGAACATAAGATCGTGCCGGCTTCTGAATATGAAGACCACCTGGACAAGGTCATGCTCCAGTGTGGTTTGCAGCCCTATCATAAAGACCGCTACCCTCACGAATTTTCTGGTGGGCAACGACAGCGTATTTGTATCGCCCGTTCATTAGCCCTCAACCCAGACTTCGTGGTCTGTGATGAGCCAGTGTCGGCGCTGGATGTTTCTATCCAGGCGCAGATCATCAACCTACTTGAAGAGTTGCAGATATCCAATGGCATCGCCTACCTGTTCATCTCGCATGACCTTTCAGTTGTGCAGCATATTTCTGACTACGTTGGTGTCATGTATTTGGGTGACCTGGTTGAGTATGGTGGTAAGATCGAACTGTTTGCTAATCCACTGCACCCCTATACTCAAGCGCTATTAAGCGCGGTGCCTGTGCCCGATCCAAACTATAAGATGAAACGGATTATTCTGGAAGGCAGCATTCCTTCACCGGCAAACCCGCCAAAAGGGTGCAAATTCCACACTCGCTGCCCTTACGTTATGGACATTTGTAAGACTGAGGCTCCACAGACACGTGAAATTGAACCTGGACATATGGTAGTATGTCATCTGT
>JAAYZW010000045.1 GCA_012514645.1 Chloroflexota bacterium | reverse complement strand
AGCTCTTTTTCTGCGGTCTCGCGCACTTCTTCGGGAAAGTTGGTTTCTTCCAATTGTTTTTCAATCTTAAAAACATCGGGATCGGTTGATTTTCCCTGGTTGAGTTCCATCTGCAGCCGGTTTATATGCTCACGTAAGACCGTCTCGCGCTGGTTGCGGTCAAAATCTTCGTGGATGCGCGTAATCACCTGCATATCAAGCTCAGTCATGCGAATTTGGGCGACCAGTTTGGCGTGTGCCAGTCTCAGACGAACCAGGTCGTTGACCTCTTGCAGAAGATCCATGCGTTCCTGTGGGGTCAGGAATGTGTGGATGCCGATAAAATCTGCAAGCCTGCCAGCATGATCAATATCATTTGCAATTTGAACGGCCTCATCGGTTAGCGCGGTCGGTAAGGTTGCGTAATGTGAAAAACTGATTTTGGCGGAACGCATTTCGCTCTTTACTTCATTCGTTCGCCGGGCAGGCATTTCAATTACCTCAACATCCGCGAAATAATGCCCTTTTTGCTTGTAGGTTTTTAGAATTCTTACGCGTCGGCGGGCTTCTATGAAGATCTCATCTTCATAACCTTCGGCGTCTTCATCAAGTCCCAGGACTCTCCCGAAAGCCATCTCGAGACCGATCTCCCAAATTGCATCCTTGGTCGGTTCGTCGGTGTTGTCTTTGACTGGGTAACAAGCAATCAAGGTGAAATGACCAGCAAGCGCTTGGTAGACAAGGTCCGGGTCATGCACATCGTCTTCCGAATATAATCTCGCTGCAGCGTGGGGCAGCAGTGGTTCGTTGTACATCATCACCAACGGTGCAGTAAAGCGGCTGTCTTTTTTACTGGTGGCGCGGTTTTTTACCAGAGCAGCGGTTGTGACCGTGCGGTTGTCATCACGAGAGTACTCCTCGTCATATTCTTCAGAAAAAAGGGTTCTTTCCAAGATTCAATGCTTTCTATTTTAGATTTTGGGACCAAATCGCTCTTGCCGCAGCGGCAATAAAGATGCTCCCTGTTACGAGTATACCCTTAGTTGAACCTGTCAGAGAAATTGCATCCTCGAGGGCTACCTCTGCTGGTCCAACTGCAATAACGGGGACTGAGTATTGATCAATAACTTCTTTCAACTCTTCCGGTGTCGCGGCGCGGGGGTGCAGTGACTGGGTGGCGATTACCAACTCAACACGCGGCAGAATCACTTCGAGCATATCACTCAGCTTTTTATCGGCAGAAGCGCCGAAAACCAGGATGAAGGGTAATTCCGGGAAATATTCATCGATCGACTCAACCAGTCGGCGCATAGAATCGCCGTTATGGGCAGAATCAATCACAACTGGTGGTTTCTTTCTCAGAATTTCGAACCTGGCAGGCCATTGCACATGCCTGAAACCAGCTTTGATCGCTTTCCTGTTGACATGGAAGCCCTTGAGCCTGACAATGTCGAGGGCGGCGACCGCCGTGGCTGCGTTTTCGATCTGATGAGCCCCAAGCAGGGGTATGGTCAGCTTTAAGGGAGTGTTGATGCTGATGTTGTTGCTCTTTATAGCGATGTGGCGCGACTGAATTTGAAAGGTTTGTGAATCAAGATTGTGCTTCAGCGGCTCATAGCTGTATTCTTTGTCGGTTTCAATCACTGGTGAGCCGCGCTCCTCTGCAATTTTGAGCAGGGTTTCGAGCGCTTCAGGCTTTTGTGGAGCAATCACAACCGGACGGCCTGGTTTGATAATCCCACCTTTTTCTGCTGCTATTTCTGCCAGAGTATCGCCTAAAACAGAGGTGTGGTCGTAGGAAATCGATGTGATCACTGAGACGAGCGGATCAACCACGTTCGTGGCATCCAGCCGCCCGCCCATGCCCACTTCGAGCACAGCGATATCAACTTCTTCCTGGGCGAAATACTGAAAAGCCATAGCCGTGGTCAGTTCAAACGTGGTGGTTTCAGGAACTTTCTCGGTCAACGGTTTCATATACTCAGCCAGTTCAATCACACTATTTTCGCTAATCATCGCTCCGTTGATCACGATGCGCTCACGAAAATCTTCCAGGTGCGGCGAAGTATAGAGACCTACTTTGAGACCACGATAGTAGAGGCTTGAAGCGATCAGCATTGCGGTCGAACCCTTGCCTTTTGTGCCTGCGACATGCACCGATGGATACTTTTTCTCAGGATGATCCACCAGATCCATCAACTGGTTCATTCTGTCCAGCTTGAAAAAGCGGTGCTTGTCGTCGACATGCCGCTTCATGCTGAAGTCAACCCAGCTATAAATCCAATCCAAAGTTTCCTGGTAACGTTTGTTCATGTCAGGGCGACCGACTTGTCTACTCATTTACTGGTGTGACATCCTCTATCAAAACATAACCAATGATCGCAAAACCACCTGAATTATATTCGATCAGAACACATTCACGGTTGAACTCATCAAAGCGTCGTTCGGGCATTGAGACCAGCTCGACTGTTAATCCTTCGCTGATGCGCCCTGGCGAGCTGAAGGTGCCATAGCAGCCGGTTCTGACCCAAACCGTACGGAGTGCTCTGACAAACACCACTGGTGTTGGCGTAACCGTCTCGGTTGGCGTGGGCGAATAATCGGGCGTGGGCGTCAGTGTAATTGTCGGTGTCAGCGTTGCCGTGGGTGTCAGCGTGATGGTGGGAGTCATCGTAACCGTGGGAGTACGGGCGAGGTTTCGCGCAAAGATGCTATCGGAAATACGACGTGAAGCCAGACTGATGCCCATGATCAAGATGACGATAATAATGATCCCGCCAATTCCGCCAACCAGATAAGTTGGAAGGAAGCCGCGTTTAAGCTCCAAAACACGAGGGTCCTGCGGAAAGCGCTTGCGGGCTTTTGAACTGATGCGAAAGGCGTCAAGCGCGAAGTATTTATTGCCGCTTTTGAGAGCGTCTTCTGCCCGCTGAATGGCATCTTCATTTGTGCCGATCTCGGTTT
>JAAYZW010000044.1 GCA_012514645.1 Chloroflexota bacterium | reverse complement strand
TGATTATTTCCACAGGCTGCCAGCACCAGGCTTAGCACGATTAACACCAGGGTTAGTCTTGATAATTTCATTCGTCCTCCTCCAGGTCGTCGCTCCCAAAACGCAGTTTCAGGTAAGAGTCGTACCTGCCGGGATGAATATCCTCCTGGGCAACTGCCTTTCGGACAGCGCAACCAGGTTCGTGCGAGTGGCTGCAGTCATTGAATTGGCAATAGGGAACCAGGGCAGCAATTTCGATGAAATAGGCATCCAGCTCTTCTCCCTGAATATCCCAAAGCGCCAGGGTGCGCAGCCCGGGCACATCGGCAATGTAACCGCTCTCGGGAAGTTCAAACAGCTGCCGCACCTGGGTGGTGTGCCGCCCACGACCCGACTCCTGACCCACGTCGCCGGTTTCCAGCTCAATTCCAGGCAGAATCTGATTAATCAGACTCGACTTGCCAACCCCTGAAGGTCCCGCCAGCGTGGTTATTTTTCCAGCCAGGTGAAAGCGAATTTCTTCAACACCTTCTCCCGTTTCAGCAGAAACATACAAGACTTCGTAGCCGATGTCTTCATAAAGCGAGAATACTTCACGGGCTTTTTCGATGCCGCACAGGTCGATTTTGTTGACGATGATCATCGCTGGGATGTGTGCCCGTTCGGTCACAACCAAAAACCGATCCAGCATTCTCAGGCTCGGCTCCGGGCTGGTGCAGGAAAAAACCAGCATGGCAAGATCGGCATTTGCCAGGATTATCTGCTGATATTCATAGTTGACCCCGCTCAGTTGACGCGAAAAGACGCTCTTCCTGGGAAGCACCTCTTCGATACTGCCAGTCATGTCTGGTAGAGGGTCGATCAACACCTGGTCGCCAACTGCAACGAGATCACCCTCGGCTCTGCCTTTTCGCAGACGACCGCGCAGGCGACAACGATAAATGCCACTTTCTGTTTTAACATCCTGATAGCCTGCCTGGGTGCGGATCACCAGTCCCTGGAGCAATTCAGTCATACTTTGGTTCAATTCTCATCCGGTTGGGCAGGAATGTAAGGCGCGGATTCCCAGGGCATGATACCGCCGGCATTTTCCATATTCGAAAAATAGAGCGAGACGATACGGCGGAAGAGCGGCGCTGCCATCTCAGAACCTTCTCCGGCGTTTTCCAGCAGGATCGCAATGGCGATATCAGGTCGGTCTTCGTTTTCTTCAAAGGTATAACCGGCAAACCAGGCATGCGACCTTCCAAGCGGGTTTTCGGCAGTGCCCGTTTTTCCGGCGACGTTCCAGGGGTAGTTGCTCGAAAACTGGAAGTTGGCTGTGCCGGCTGGATTTCGAATCACCGTGACCATCGCTTCCCGGATGGCTTCGAGATTTTCTGGTGTGACCGGAAGTTGTCCGATTTCGGTTGGCTCAAATTGATAGACCGGTTCCTGACCCATCAGCCCGATACGCTCGACCACTGAAGGTTGGTGTAAAGTTCCGCCGTTGCCAATCGCTGCCATAAAGTTAGCGATTTGCAGTGGGCTGTTTTGCAGGGTGCTCTGCCCAATTGCCATTTGCACATATTCATTAATATCTGAAGGGGTCATATTGATGTTGCCGGCAAATTCAGGGATCTCGATACCGGTTGGTTTTCCAAGCCCGAATCCAGCAGCAACATCGGGGATGGCGGTATGGTAACCGTCATTCCAGAGCGTATAGGCGATGTGCCAAAACCAGGGGTTACAGGAGCGCATAAGCCCTTGCTGAAGGGTGAGCATCCCGGAGGCGGCAAAACCGCGGTCGTAGGTCCAGTCTTTACCGGTCCAGCCGTCCAGCTCGGTCCAGAGACTGTCACAATAGTAAGGGTAATCCTTAGTGAAAACACCGGTTTCCAACGCGGCAGCCATGGTTACGACTTTAAAAACCGAGCCAGGAGGATAAACACCCTGGGCGGCACGGTTGTACATCGGGTTATCCGGGTTTTGAGTCACCTCGGCGATGGAGTAGGAGGTGTAATAAGGACCGACAAACACGTTAGCGTCAAAACCGGGGGATGAGACCATCGCGAGTACCTTGCTGGTGTCACGCTCGAGCACCACAATCGCGCCAATGTTATCGCCCATGCTTTGCTGCAGCCAATATTGCAGCTGACTGTCGATGGTTGTGTAGATCGATTGGGCTGGTTTGGCATCAGCTTCCGAGATCTTAGTCAGCACCTGACCCTGCAGATCTTTTACGTACAGATCAGCCCCGTGGGTGCCCGCCAGATATTCTTCACCCCAGGCTTCTAATCCGGAGTAGCCGATTTTTTCATCGCCGGTGTAACCCAGGCGTTGGTAGTATTCCAAATTTTCAGCGGGAACGTTGAGCACGTAGCCAACCACATGCGGAGCAATACCGCTGTCGTGGTAAAAACGCGCTTTGAAGCTTTGCAGCCCAATTGCTGGAAAAGCAGTCAGTCTGCCCGAGTATTGTTCTGCGACCTCGGCGGTGATATCGCCGATGATCGCGTACTGATAGTCAGCCACATTGGCGTATTCTTCGTAGATACTGTCTTCGTTGCGCATGAAGATTTCTGCCAGCAGCGAGACCATATCGCCCTCAGTGCCTTCTTCGATCCCGCCCGGTGTTACCGTGACGGTGACAACATCTTCATAAGTGACCAAGGGGTAGTTGCCGGAGGTGTCAGAGGCATAGATGTTACCCCTCGCGGGAGACTCGATGACCAACTCCAGATAATTTCCACCTGCCAGTTCGGGCAGCATCATGCCGGCTTCCCATTGAACATGCCAGGCACCATCTTCAAGGGTCATGTTCATAATGGTTTGACGGCTGATCGTCCCCAGCAGCGCTGTTTCATATTCGACCTGGTAATTTACCTGGGCTGTACTCAAATTGAGCATGCTGGAAAGGACTTGAAAATCCACCGCTTGCATGGTCAGTTTAATTGCGGTATCACGGTGGCTGGCTTCGAAAGCTTCAGCAGTAAGCGCGTCTTTGGTTAACCGGCTGAGATGGTCGTACATCTCAGGGTAGGCTTCCGATTTCCAGAGTTCGAAGTATGCCCTGGCAGCGGTTTCTACATCAGGTCCGGTAGCAATATTGACGTTGGGAGTGGGCAGGGCAACGGCTTCTTCCGTCGGTTCCGGTGTGGGTGTGACCGACGCATTTCCATTGCAGGCAACCAGTAAGGTAACCATGACGACCAGAAGCGTAACATATTTATTAATTGCCTTCATTTGTTTACTCATTTAATAATGAAAGATAGTTTTCAAAACTAAAGTGATTATACCGCTGACACAATTCGCTAATTTTCGCGTCCACACTCA
>JAAYZW010000043.1 GCA_012514645.1 Chloroflexota bacterium | reverse complement strand
TTGTCATCCTGTTTTCATCTTGTCATCCTGAACGTCATCGTCTTTGTCATCCTGAACGAAGTGAAGGATCTTACCCACGAACCGACAGGATTCTTTGCAACCGAGGCTCAGAATGACAGGCAGTGAACGGGGAACAGGGAGCGGGGAGCGGGGAAGAGGATGTGGCTGAGTTTTGTCATCCTGAACGAAGTGAAGGATCTTACCCACGACCCGACAAGATACTTCGCATCAAAAGCTCAGAATGACAACCAATAAGTCATCCTGAACGAGGTGAAGGATCTTACCCCTCCAACCGATAAGATTCTTCGCAACTGAGGCTCAGAATGACAACTAATAAGTCATCCTGAATGTGTGCGCAGTAAACAAAAAAAAGCAGGCTCATCACCTGCTTTTTAATCATCAAAATCCTAAACTAAACGTCAATTTCTTCAGCAGCTGCGGGCAGTTGATAGCCCATCTGGCGCAATTGCTTCTTCAGATCAATCAGTGACTTACGACCGAAACCTTCCACTTCCAAAAGCGCTTTCTCGCCACCTTCAAGCCTGGCTAAAACGTCACCAGCAGTGTGAATGCCGGCGCTTATCAGCGCATTGCTTGCCTTGGTTGCCAGTTTGAACTCAGCGATTGGGCGTTCAGGCGAAGTTTTGGCTTCTGATGCAGCCTTTTTTTCCGCTGCAAGGTCCTGTCGAACCTGAAGACGCTTATAGAAGCGATCAACCTGACCTTCACGGTCGAGGATACGAGCCTGCTGCCCGGTATAGAACGGGTGACAGTTCGAGCAAACTTCGGTTCGAATTTCAGGCACGGTTGAGCCAGTGGTCCATTCGTTACCACAAGACGCACAAGAGACTTTCGCCTCCGGATAATATTTTGGTTGAATCTTTTCTTTCATTCCAACTACTCTCTAACTGGACCTTCTGGTGTTTCGTAAACATGAACTCGTTTGCGTCCACCAGCAATAGTCTCGTATTTTACATAACCTTCGATGGTAGCAAACAAGGTGTAATCACGACCCTGACCCACATTCCATCCAGGATGGATCTTGGTGCCGTGTTGGCGTACCAGGATATTGCCGCTCAGTACCTTTTCGCCGCCGTATTTCTTTATGCCCAGGCGTTGGCCCTGGCTGTCTCGTCCGTTGCGGGATGACCCGCCACCTTTTTTGTGTGCCATTTCACTACTCCATCACAATTGAATCAACCAGCAGCCTGGTATATTTCTGGCGATGACCGGAACGTTTGCGGTAGTTGATTCGGGGTTTGTATTTGAACACCAAAATCTTTTTGCCTTTGATCTGATCATCGACCGTGGTTATCACACTGGCGCCCTTAATGTAAGGGGTGCCGACGGTCACAGAATCGCCATCGACAAATAAAACAACATTATTGAGGACGACATCATCACCGATTTCTGCGGGCAGAAGGTCAACAGTAAGCATCTTGCCTTCCTCGGCGCGGTATTGTTTACCACCCGCTTCAACAACACAATATTTCATTTTCTCTCCAATCTTCACTTAACCAGTTTCAAGGCGTTTCACCACCCGTCACCGGGAAAGTTGGTTACATAAGTAACCCCAGCCAACGATCGCTGGGGCAACGACTCATTATTTTACAACGCTTGGCGGGGAGTGTCAAGTAAAATTCCCGATCTTGCGCAAATACTTTTCATTTTCTCGCATTTCAAATTATATCGCGATACACTAAATTGACATTGAGCCTATCTTAGCAGGAGGAGGAACACCATGGGTTTCAAGATCAAACGGATTTATGAAGACTATGACCCAAGCGATGGCTGGCGGGTGCTGGTCGACCGCGTCTGGCCGAGAGGCGTATCCAAAGAGAAAGCACGGCTGGATGAATGGAACAAAGAAGTGGCTCCTTCAACTGATTTGAGG
>JAAYZW010000042.1 GCA_012514645.1 Chloroflexota bacterium | reverse complement strand
CGAGACGCATGGGCACTATTGGAAGGGAAAGTACCATTTCGGCAATACGCCGCTGATCAACTGGCTGCCGAGACCACTGCGTGACAAGCTGGCGCCGCATGTTGAGGTCTATACCCGCAAGGATTTAGCACGACTGTTCGAAAATTTACCGGTAAAGATCATCCAGAAACGAACAATCTTCGGTGCATATGACAACATCATCGAGCGCCACCCAGCTCTGGGTAAAGCCCTTCGCTCCGTCTTACAGGCGCTCGAGAAGACCCCATTTCAATGCCTGGGTCTTTCGCACTTTTGGGTAATCGAGAAAACCGCCTAACCACAATCTTCTTAACAATTTCTTATACCTTACCGCTTACACACATTCGAATTGCATGCCCCTTTCCTTTATAATCATCACTGCGAACAAAGAATAATTTACAGGATGGCGAAAAATGCTGACAGTCAAAACTACCTACACTCCATTGGGAAGCAAGCTTGAAACCGACCGGGCAGAGCTAATAATCGGAGGGCGGGAGGGTCAATTCTTTCCTTATGACCTCCTGTTGGGCTCGCTGAGCGCTTGTTTTCATGCTACCCTTCGTGATATCCACGCGAAGAGCAAGCAGGAAATTCCGAGCATGGAAATCATCGTCACCGGTGAAAAACGAACCGAGAATCCCACAACGCTTGAGTGGGTTCACATGGACATCGCCGTTTTTGACGAAGTGGACCAGCAAAAGTTTCTGCGCTTTGTCGACCTGGCAGCCAGATATTGCTCCATCCACGAGACCATCAGCAAAGTTGCTAAAATGACCCACGAAGTGACCTTCAAGTAACCATTTCTTTGGGAATTGACTCTTTTGAATCGAGTTGGTGCTTCACCTTATTAAAGTTTGCGCTTTTTTAGTTTTTGGGTTTGTGCCTGCGTGAATTTTCGTACGCCTGGATGAAGTTCTCCACTGAGACTTTTGAAATGAGGTGCGCGATCGTATCCAGGGGGAGTTGATCGAGCCGTTTGAAGCGCAGACAAGATTTGCCCAAATCTGGCTTCAGCCCCAGGCTGGTGTAGGCGTTTAGCAGTTCCTGGTAATCATGGGGGTTTTGATAGATCGCCATCAGGTAAAGTGAGTTGGATCTTTTTTGTGCTGCCAAACCGATATAGGTGAGCGGCTTTTTGTTGTATGTGTTGGGATAGGTTGCGAGCGGCACTTCGTAACTGAGCATGCCCCAATTGACACTCTCAATGTAACCGGTTGGGAGATTGACCAGAATCAGTTCCCGCATGGTTGCAATGATTTGACGGCGCACTTCCGGGAGGCTGGCTAAATAGGCTTCAGCTGAGGTTGTTGGCATATAGGTCCTCTCTCTTCCCTAAAATTTACCATCTCGAATGAAAAAATGGCTTACAAGTAGAAGGTGGGCAGGCAAATGCTTCTGCCTGGCACTTGAGCGTGAAAGACACTATCGGCATGCTTCTTGCACATAATATATTGTCAACGCATTTGGCTTTGACATGTGTTGTGGAAGGAAGTGAGCGTGATGGAAACGGATAAGCACGGTAAGCGCATGGCGGCGGGACTGGTTTTGTTCTTCCTGATTGCAATCATCCTGGGCATATTTGTTGGAAAAGAGCTGGTTGGTATGGTTAAGGCTTCAAAGGCACCTGACGAAAAAACTGAAATGAGGGCTGAACCCAACCAGGAGCCTTTTGAAAAAAGTCAACCTGAAGAAAAGTCACCAATCGAACCAATCGGGCTGGGAGGAGGGTTTCCCGTTTTTACGCCAACACCCTGGCGCTACAATACCCCAACACGCACAGCCACCGCTGTTCCAACCAACACCGCCACCTTCACGCCAACGCACACTGCCACCAGTACTGCAACCTCGACAGCAACGCCCACCAGTACCGCTACGCCCACCAGTACCGCTACACCGACCAGTACGGCAACCTCAACACCTACCCGTACGCCCTCGATACCACCCACAGTTGGTCCGGCTGGAAACCCTAACACATATGTCGGTGCCGGCACGGTCTTCGGGTTGGTCGGATTGGCTGGTTTCATTCTTTATTTCTGGAATATTGCCCAGATCAAACGAGGCAGGTAATTGGCAGGGCGCGATCTGTAATGAGAAAAAACACAAAACCACTGCTTCTGTTGATCGGTATCTTTTTCAGCCTCCTGGCTGGCATTTTGATCGGCAGAGGGTTGCATTATAAAAATTCACCGGCGCTGGATCATTTGACTTCCTTATCGAGACAAGACAAAACCATGGTCGTCGTGCCAACCAGCACGGTTTCTGAGCCTGCTGATTCTTCAGAAAAAACCTTGTCTCAACGAAGCCCTCAACAGCTCGCTTCGATTGAAGAAACAGGTTGGATGAAATTTGGCGGTTTGAATTTGCTTGAAGACAATATCTCATTCCGCTTTGCACCTGGCTGTGAAAGCGGTTCAAGTGTTGTTATTCCGGCAATCCAAATTATCCCCTGGCATGAAACCGTATTCGAAGATGGAGAGTTTGGAATTGGCAAAAACCTGGCGGTTGGCTGGGAGCATCTCGGTCATGATGGACTCTGGATTCACTCAGGTTGGGATT
>JAAYZW010000041.1 GCA_012514645.1 Chloroflexota bacterium | reverse complement strand
ATTTGTAATTATGATGTAGTAAGTTTGGAGGAAGAAGTTGGCTAATATTAAGTCTCAAATCAAGCGAAACAAACAAAACCAGGCAGCGCGCCTTCGCAATCGTGTCTACCGTGGTTCTGCACGCACCTATATCCGCAAAGCGCAAGCTGCGATCCGCACTGAATCAGAACTGGCTGAAACCGAGGTTTTGAAAGCAATCCGCGCATTGGATAAGGCTGCTCAGAAGGGCGTGATTCACAAGAACAATGCTGCCCGCCGCAAATCCCGCTTGATGGCTCAATACAATTCGATCAAGAATTAGTTATTAATCATCACAGACAAAAGCGAGGTAATTTACTGCCTCGCTTTTTTGCGTTAAACGGCTGGGGCTTGGCTCCAGCCGGTGCGCGGAACCAGCTTGGGACTGGACTTCGCTGATAGCCTCCTCTCTCACCCCCCTACCCCCCTCTTTAGTGGGGGTGTAAGGTTTTGCCTTTTCCCAGTTTCCTCGTACTGAGGGAGATAAGCCTCCTCTGCACGGTTTATCCAAAATTGATTCATTACCAGTACAAAGATTCAAGTTTCCCTCAACGTTTGAGATGTTATAATCCGTGTCGGAACCTTGAGGAAGCCATGTTTGAAGAGATAAAAAGCCAAGTCGCCCAACAAATTGACCTGTTTTGCCTGGCAAACAATTTGCCAACCGGCAAGGTTGAGTTTCGCGACATCCCATTCTCAGGTGAATGGGGCATGGCTGCGCCGCTCTTCCCCCTAGCGGCAGCCGATCCGAACAAAACCGGAGCGGTGCCGCAGCACGCCCAATACCTGGCTGAACGACTCAAGGATATCATCGGGCTGCCGGAAGGCTTCACCCGCACAGAAGCCCTCCGTGGTTACCTGAACCTTTATTTTGACACAGGTTTGTATGCTGCCAGCGTAATCGATCAGATCAACGATCGTGGAAAAGACTTCGGCAGCGCTGCTTCCACAGGCAAGACCGTGATGGTCGAATATTCCAATCCCAACACTCACAAACCGCTGCATGTTGGTCATCTGCGCAACGTAATTTTGGGCGGCTCGGTCTGTAGCATTCTCGAAGCCAGCGGCAAAAATGTTATCCGCGCTAATTACATTGGTGACATCGGCTTACACGTTATCAAATGGATGTGCAACTACGAAATGTACCATGCTGGTGAACAACCTGCTGAAGACAAGATGCGCTGGATGGCAGACCTCTACTCTGAGGCTGACCGACGCTTCCACGAGCAGGAAGGTTTCGAGGAAAGCGTCAGGGAATATTTTGCGCGATGGGATGCTGGAGAGGAGCAAATTCACGACCTTTGGCTGCAAACCAGGCAATGGTCAATGGAAGGTTTTAATCAAGTCTACGGGCTGCTGGGCGAACATTTCGACAGAATTTATTTTGAGAGCGATGTCGAAGAATCAGGCAAAGAGCTGGTTGACCAGCTGATCAAGAGCGGCATGGCGATAGACGGTCGCCCCGAAAATCCGGTGATCGTGGACCTCGACGCTATAGTAGGAACCAAAGAAGAATACCGCGTTGCCGTAATCCTGCGATCTGACGGCACCTCGCTGTATGCCACCAAAGAATTACCCCTGGCAATCATGAAGTTTGAAGAATATGACTTGGATCAATCGATTTACGTAATCGACGTGCGCCAGAGTTTGCACATGAAACAAATGCAAAAGATGCTCGAGCTGATGGGCTATTCCTGGGCGAGCCGAATGAAACACCTGGCGTACGAAATCGTCAACCTTCCCGGAAACGTGATCATGTCTTCCCGCGATGGCACTGTCGTCCTGCTCGATGACCTGGTACGCGAGGCAACCCAGCGTGCCCTTGAAGTCGTGCGTGAGAAAAATCCGGAGCTTGATCCGACGATTATGCAGGATGTAGCCCAAAAAGTCGCCTTGGGAGCGATTAAATACCCGATGATTTCACGCGAGAACACCAAGATTGTTACTTTCGACTGGGACACTGCCCTGGATTTTAATGGGCAATCAGCGCCGTACATCCAGTATGCGAACGTGCGGGCGAATAGCATCCTGCGCAGGGCAGGTGACCTCGGTGAAGCTGAATCCAAATTCAGCTACCCGCTGGAAGCCAGCGAAATCAACCTGATCGAATTACTTTCGAAACTGCCAGATGAGATCAGCAAAGCTGCCAGAGATTTCAGACCATCAACGTTAGCCGCTTACGCCTATGAACTGGCGAAAGCGTTCAACGATTTTTATAACCAATGCCAGGTGCTCAAGGCAGAAGGTGATATTCGCGCCTCACGCCTGGCACTTGTGCGCGCAACCCGGAGTTGCCTGGAAAAGACACTCAATTTGTTGGGCATTCAAGCCCCACAAGTGATGTAAAATAGAAGAAACCAAAATGAAAAAGGAGTTATATATGAGTCGAATACGTACAATCATCATGGGAGCTGCAGGTCGTGACTTCCACAATTTCAATACATATTATCGTGATAACGATAAATATGAGGTTATTGCCTTCACCGCCACCCAGATCCCGAATATCGAAGGTCGTAAGTATCCAAAAGAATTGGCAGGAACGCTGTATCCCAACGGTATTGACATCTATCCTGAGTCTGATCTGCCCGATCTAATCAAAAAGTTCGATGTTGATGAGGTTGTCTTTGCTTATAGCGATGTGCCCTATGACTATGTCATGCACAATTCTGCCCTGGTCAATTCCTTGGGAGCTGATTTTCGGTTGATGGGTACAAAAGCGACCCAGGTAAAATCGACCAAACCAGTGATCGGAATTTGCGCTGTTAGGACCGGATCTGGTAAAAGCCAGACTACACGTCGTGTTGCTTCAGTTCTGAAGGGATTGGGCTTGAAAGTGGCTGCAATTCGCCATCCGATGCCCTATGGTGACCTGGTGAAACAAAAAGTGCAGCGCTTTGCAACTTATGCCGACCTTGACCTTCATGAATGCACCATCGAAGAACGAGAAGAATATGAACCTCACCTTGATACCGGTGTGATCGTATTTGCTGGTGTCGATTATGAAGCGATTTTGCGCGAAGCCGAGAAGGAAGTTGACGTTGTTCTTTGGGACGGCGGCAATAATGACTTCTCATTCTACAAAACTGATCTGCTCATCGCCGTAGCCGATCCGCTGCGCCCTGGTCATGAGATCGCTTACTATCCTGGCGAAGTTAATATTCGCATGGCTGACGTTGTTGTGATTAACAAAGTCGATACAGCCAATGCTGAAGATATTGTCAAGGTTCGTGAGAATGTTCATGCCATCAACCCGAATGCGATTGTCATCGAAGGCGCCTCTCCAATCTATGTAGACGATCCTGAAGCGATTCGCGGCAAACGTGTCCTGGTTGTCGAAGACGGTCCTACTCTGACACACGGCGGCATGAAAATTGGTGCCGGCTGGGTGGCTGCCCGCCGCTTTGGTGCCGCTGAGATCGTTGATCCCCGACCGTTCGCTGTGGGCGAGATCACAGCGACTTACAAAAAGTACCCTGAGACAGGCTGCATTTTACCCGCTATGGGTTATGGCGATCAGCAGGTGCGCGACCTGGAAACCACCATCAACTCTTCTGATGTGGACCTGGTGGTGATCGGCACCCCGATAGACCTGACCCGCGTGATGAAGATCGAGAAACCCTCCCAGCGAGTTCGTTATGAACTCGAAGAAATTGGCAAACCCGATCTGGAAGACATTCTCAAGAAAATGCTGAATAAGTAAGTTTCAAAGATGTTTCGTAAAGAGGTCGGGAATGCCCGACCTCTTTTTTGTCAATAGGATTTTGTTATACAAAAAAACTACTTCATCAAAATTCTAGCTACTGCGTAATTTTTATAGCAATCACGGCTTGAAGTGTATCAAACTTGTTATAGTAAGGGATAGAATCAGAGATGTAATCGGCAAGAACAATAACATCTATATTATTCCAATCATCAACAACAAGCTCATTCGTTGTCAGTATGAAATTAGCGTTTGCGCCTGGTGCCAAGTTGGTGATTTCTTCTCTGACTACTGAGCGAACATAGCGGTCTGTCAATCCGACTCTGTTGTTTTCATATACGATCATAAAAATAGTGGCTCGGTTATCATAGGAAAGATTTATCGCGCTAAAATTTGTGATATCAATCGTAGTCTCGATCTCGTCAGTACTGAGCCTCCAACTTGCAGAAATGTCTACTTTAGGAGGTCGTAACAATGACACATTGACCATATCCGAGTAGACATTCTCGAAATCAACTTCGCCATTTGAGATCTGATTGCCACTATCAATCATCGCTAGAGGGAGAAACACCGATCCCTCACCACCACCATAACGGTAAGCATTCCACCAGCGATCTTCTCGCCCATTTGAACTACCGTCGACGTCGTATTCGATAAAAACGACTGGTTCGGTGCTGAACGCTGATGCCAATTGGTCAATTGCTATAGAAGCCCTTTGGCAAATTCCACATGTCGGACGAAGAAATCCTTCGAAAACGACAAGTCTTTCCTGAATAGTTTTAAAAGACCAAAATTGAGATAGAGAACCATTTGCGTATGTCGGTCCGATGGTTCCGTTCCAGGCTCTAACTTGCCAGTAATACGTCGTACCATGTTGCAATCCCCACAGACCCGCATAATTATTCGTACCAGTTGAAATCCAATCTGAGCAGACCCCATCGTTGGAGGTATCGAGACAGTATTCATACCGGGTCGAGTTAGGACTTTTCGTCCAACTTAAGATTGGGTTGAGGCTCAATCCCATGGTGTTAGTGGCCGGGGCATATTTATTGAAGGGAATGGGTGTAGGATCTGGTTTAAACACGATTGGCAAGTAAACCACAAAATTTGATAACGGACTTTCGCGTTGCAGTTCAGCAGAAACAGGTCTAATTGACGTAATTACGAACAAAAAAAATAACGTAATGTTGATTAATCCAGTAAATACTCCACTTACATTTCTAGTTTTATGAAACTCTCGCAAATAAAACAACTTATCCCTCCTGTGAATATCAAACATCATGGGTTTATATCGAAATGCTTTTATCTGAAAAAATCATTTACTGCCCCAAGGACAGTGAAAAAAAGGAAGCAGAAACCAGTTTATTTTTGTCCCTTAACTCTAATTATATGCGAATACAGACGTCTCACGTTAATTAATTTCATGACCTAGTAAAGCGTATAATAACTAATGATAAAAAGGAAAAGGTAGCATTTATGTTCGTTGATTCAGTTGTAATATATGTCAGTTCAGGAAAAGGCGGCGATGGCATGGTGCATATGCACCGGGAAAAATTCAGACCAAAGGGTGGTCCGGATGGTGGTGATGGCGGACGTGGTGGAGATGTGATTCTTAAGGTCAACCCGACCATAAATACACTTAACCGTTTCCATTTCAATCAGAAATTTGCTGCCCAGGCTGGGAAAAACGGAGGACCTTCAAATCGAACCGGCCGCTCAGCAGAAAATCTGGTCATCGAAATTCCACCAGGCACAATTGTTTACAATGATGAGACAACCGAACTCGTTGGTGACCTTGTGGAAGTAGACCAGACCCTCATCGTCGCTAAGGGCGGACGTGGAGGCAGGGGAAACCAGCATTTTGCCACCAGCCGCAACCAGATGCCCCTCACTGCTGAACGAGGTGAGCCAGGTGAAGAATTCGTTCTGCGGCTTGAGCTGAAGCTGATCGCAGACGTGGGGCTGGTCGGCTTGCCTAATGCCGGCAAATCGTCCATTTTAGCTGCCACAACCAGAGCCACACCGAAGATAGCCGATTATCCCTTCACCACGCTCGAACCAAACCTGGGCGTTGTACAGCTGGATCTTGACAACAGCATTATCATGGCGGATATTCCCGGTCTGATCGAAGGCGCATCCGAGGGGATCGGGCTCGGGTTCGACTTTCTGCGCCATGTGCAGCGCACGCGCATCCTGGTTCACGTTCTGAATGGCATGAGCGAAGACCCTTACGCAGACTTTGAAACAATCAACAGCGAATTGGATATGTTTGACGAACGACTGGGCAAGTTGCCCCAAATCGTGGTACTGAACAAAATGGACCTGTCGATGGCTGCAGAGAAATACCCGGCTTTGCATGAGAAATTGGCTGAGAGAGGCGTTGAGCTGATGCCGGTCTCAGCGGTGAGCCGAATGAACCTGAAAGAGCTGATGTGGAAAGCCTACCATGAGCTGCAGGCACTGCCGGTTTTACCGGTGGAAACCGCCTTGCCGGTTTACCGAACCGACGAAGACCCGAACGCTTTTGAGATCGAGAAGACTGATGAGGGTTTTATTGTCACCGGCAAACGCATTGAACGCGCCGCGGCGATGACCTTTTTCGATCAGCCTGGTTCGGTCAGACGGTTCCAGCGCTTTATGGCAGGCGTTGGGGTGGAAAAAGCCCTACGCGATGCCGGTATCCAGCCCGGCGAGACAGTTTTTGTTGGTGAATGGGAACTCACCTGGCAGGAGTAGATAACTCAGACCTGCAAGGCAGGCACTCTTATTGTAAGGGAGACCTTCCATAGTCTCCCGTTACCTGAACAGCGTGCTGTTCTTTACATCTTATTCGAATTGGTCAGGGTTGTATTCAATATACTTGAATGTTAATTCTGCTTCTTCGATAGATCTAAGAATGTGATCATAGAAGCTTCTGTGCCAAACCTTCGTTGGTAAATTTTGATAATTTTCTACTGGTCGTTCATTTCTGTACTTCCAAACAGAAAATGTCTTTATTCGGCTTACAAAATCCGAAATTGATACAGAGTTTTCGGTGTTTTCGATTTCAAAAAGATTGATCAGGATATGAACATGATCTGGCATAACTTGAAATTTGATGATTTCGATATTTGGCATCAGGTCACTGATGTTTTCCAGAATCTCCTTTAGAACTTGACCGAAAGGAGAAGAAGTCATAATCCCTTGGTCAATATTACCCAACAAGTTCTGTCTCTTATGAGTTAATATGACAATATGATAATACCCGGGCGACCGGTAATCATAGTTTTCTAATCGCAACTTCTTCCTAACAAGATGTTTAGTCGTTTTCATAAGATGATTTTTCCGCAGTTAGACGCATCCATTCAGAGCCTACCCTTATCATACCAGGCAATCAAACCCGATGTGGCTTAGGTCCATCACAGTATCGCATTAACGGGACGGCATGGAAGCCGTCCCTTACGGTGGGATTTGTCCAGGTGGATATGCAATAATTTATCCAGGTTCAGATAGAACCAGGTTGGTTTTGGTCTCAATGCAATGCTCCATCGCATTGACAATCTGCTTGAAGTGGTCAGGATTATTGACAAAATCGAACCGTTGGCTGTCGATCGTGAGAACAGGACTCTCAGTGTATTCCTGTGCCCACTGCTGGTAATACGAATCTAGCAGGCGCAGATAGTCAGGGTCGATGGCGTCTTCAATTGACCGGGCGCGTTT
>JAAYZW010000040.1 GCA_012514645.1 Chloroflexota bacterium | reverse complement strand
CGAGACGCATGGGCACTATTGGAAGGGAAAGTACCATTTCGGCAATACGCCGCTGATCAACTGGCTGCCGAGACCACTGCGTGACAAGCTGGCGCCGCATGTTGAGGTCTATACCCGCAAGGATTTATCACGATTGTTCGAAAATTTACCAGTAAAGATCATCCAGAAACGAACAATCTTCGGAGCATACGACAACATCATCGAGCGCCGTCCAGCCCTGGGGAAAGCCCTTCGCTCTGTCTTACAAGCGCTCGAGAAAACTCCATTTCAGTGCCTGGGTCTTTCGCACTTTTGGGTAATCGAGAAAACCGCCTAACCACATTCTCCTTAACAATTTCTTATACCTTACCGCTTACACACATTCGAATTGCATGCCCCTTTCCTTTATAATCATCACTGCGAACAAAGAATAATTAACAGGATGGCGAAAAATGCTGACAGTCAAAACTACATACACTCCATTTGGAAGCAAGCTTGAAACCGACCGCGCAGAGCTAATAATCGGAGGGCGTGAGGGTCAATTCTTTCCTTATGACCTCCTGTTGGGCTCGCTGAGCGCTTGTTTTCATGCTACCCTTCGTGATATCCACGCGAAAAGCAAGCAAGAAATTCCGAGCATGGAAATTATCGTCACCGGTGAAAAACGAACCGAGAGTCCCACAACGCTTGAGTGGGTTCACATGGACATCACCGTTTTTGACGAAGTGGACCAGCAAAAGTTTCTGCGCTTTGTCGATCTGGCAGCCAAATATTGCTCCATCCACGAGACCATCAGCAAAGTTGCCAAAATGACCCACGAAGTGATCTTCAAGTAACCTTTTCTTTGGGAATTGTCTCTCTTGAATCGAGTTGGTGCGTCACCTCAAATAGTTTGCGCTTTTTTAGTTTTTGGGTTTGTGACTGCGTGAATTTTCGTACGCCTGGATGAAGTTCTCCACTGAGACTTTTGAGATGAGGTGCGCGATAGTATCCAGGGGGAGTTGATCGAGCCGATTGAAGCGCAGACAAGATTTGCCCAAATCTGGCTTTAGCCCCAGCCTGGTGTAGGCGTTTAGCAGCTCCTGGTAATCATGGGGGTTTTGGTAGATCGCCATCAGGTAAAGTGAGTTGGATCTTTTTTGTGCTGCCAATCCGATATAGGTGAGCGGCTTTTTGTTGTAAGTGTTGGGATAGGTCGCAAGCGGCACTTCGTAACTGAGCATGCCCCAATTGACACTCTCAACGTAACCAGTTGGAAGATTGACCAGAATCAGTTCCCGCATGGTTGCAATGATTTGCCGGCGCGCTTCCGGGAGGCTGGCTAAATAGGCTTCGGCTGTGGTTGTTGGCATATGGTTCCTCTCTTCCATAAAATTTACCATCTCGAAAGAAAAATGGCTCACAAGTAGAAGGTGGGCAGGCAAATGCTTCTGCCTGGAACTTGAGCGCGAAAGACACTTTCGGCATGCTTCTTGCACATAATATGTCGTCAATGCATTTGGCTTTGAGATGTGTCGTGGAAGGAAGTGAGCGTGATGGAAACGGATAAGCACGGTAAGCGCATGGCGGTGGGACTGGTTTTGTTCTTCCTGATTGCAATCATCCTGGGCATATTTGTTGGAAAAGAGCTGGTTGGTAAGGTTAAGGCTTCGAAGGCACCTGAAGAAAAAACTGAAATGAGGGCTGAACTCAACCAGGAGCCTTTTGAAAAAAGTCAACCTGAAGAAAAGTCACCAATCGAGCCAATGAAGCTGGCAGGAGGGTATCCCATTTTTACGCCAACACCCTGGCGCTACAACACCCCAACACGCACAGCCACCGCTGTTCCAACCAACACCGCCACCTTCACGCCAACGCACACTGCCACCAGTACTGCAACCTCGACAGCAACGCCCACAAGTACCGCTACGCCCACCAATACCGCTACGCCCACCAGTACGTCAACCTCAACACCTACCCGCACGCCCTCTATACCACCCACAGTTGGTCCGGCTGGAAACCCTAACACATATGTCGGTGCCGGCATGGTTTTCGGGCTGGTCGGATTGGCTGGTTTCATTCTTTATTTCTGGAATATTGCCCAGATCAAACGAGGCAGGTAACTGGCAGGGCGCGATCTGTAATGAGAAAAAACACAAAACCACTGCTTCTGTTGATCGGTATCTTTTTCAGTCTCCTGGCTGGCATTTTGATGGGTAGAGGGTTGCGTTACAAAAATTCACCGGCGCTGGATCATTTGACTTTCTTATCGAGACAAGAAAAAACCATGGTCGTTGAGCCAACCAGCACAATTTCTGAGCCAGCTGAATTTTCAGAAAAAACCTTGTCTCAACGAAGTCCCCAACAGATCGCTTCGATTGAAGAAACAGGTTGGATGAAATTTGGCGGTTTGAATTTGCTTGAAGACGATATCTTATTCCGCTTTGCACCTGGCTGTGAAAGCGGTTCAAGTGTTGTTATTCCAGCAATCCAAATTATCCCCTGGCATGAAACCGTATTCGAAGATGGAGAGTTTGGAATTGGCAAAAACCTGGCGGTTGGCTGGGAGCATCTCGGTCATGATGGACTCTGGATTCACTCAGG
>JAAYZW010000002.1 GCA_012514645.1 Chloroflexota bacterium | reverse complement strand
TATGGCGCGCTGCAGGGTCTCAACAAGGCTGAAACCGCCGCCAAATACGGCGAAGAACAGGTGCTCATCTGGCGACGTTCCTACGCCACCCCGCCCCCTGAGCTGGACGAAGACGACGAGCGCAGCCCCCGTGTGCAGGCACAATACCGCGAAACTGAAGATAAATCCGTACTCCCCCTCACCGAAAGCCTGGCGATCACGGTCGAGCGCGCCATGCCTTATTTTGAGCAAGTGATCAAACCAGACATGCTGGCAGGCAAACGCGTGCTGGTTGTTGCGCATGGTAATTCCTTGCGCGCAATGGTTAAGACCTTCGACCAGCTGAGTGAAGAGGAAATCGTGGGCGTCAACATCCCCACCGGTGTTCCCCTGGTCTATGAATTTGACGACAATTTCAACGTGCTCAACAAGTATTATCTGGGCGACCAGGACGCCATCCAGGCAAAAATGCAGGCAGTCGCCAACCAGGGCAAAGCCAGGTAAGTGTTAACTTTTGATCAAAAGGGAGCGCGGAGCTCCCTTTTGTTATTGCCCATCCTCTACGGAAAATGGCAATCAGACCGACCGATTGGGATAATACTTATAAAAAATAGCGAGGTTGTTATGAGCGAACAGAAAATTGAATACACCTACAGACCCGACCGCAAAGAGATCATCGCCCAGAACGAAGCCGGAGATGTCGTCGGCGAAATCGAATATACCGGGACTGACAAGTTCTGGTCAATTATACACACTGGTGTCCGCCCGGAGTATCGCGGGGGAATGATCGCCCGCAGTCTTGTTCGCCTGGTGGTCGAAGCCGCCCGCGAGCAAGGCGTACAGCTTGGCGCTACCTGCTCTTACGCCATCAAAGTCTTACGCGAAACCCCTGAATATAGCGACGTTTTCACCCCAGCAGAATAAAGTCTACGCTGTTTGCGCCAGGTAACACTGGTTCGCGAAGGTCTCGCTCGCAGTCAGCCTCCGATAGTTTCGTCAATGTGTGCAATTTTACCGATTCAGACGTGAATTGCACACCATCTCTAACGTAAAAAACACACAAACCTATCCCTGCTGGCTTATAATACCGACAGCATGTTAAAGAATAAAATTATTTTCCTGGATCTCGATGGCACGCTCATCGATCATTCTTTCTACGCTCCTGCCTCAGCGATGGAGGCAATCCACTTTGCCAGAAAAAATGGTCACCGCCTCTACATCAACACTGGGCGATCCGTTTGTCAGATTTACGACTATATCTGGGAACTGGGTTTTGATGGTTTTATCGGAGGAAATGGCAATTACATTGAATCCGAAGGAAAGCCGCTTTTCCACCAGCCCATCCCCCAGCCTCTGGTTGAAAAAGTTTACAACTATCTCGTTGAACGTGAAATTGGTTTCTTTGAAGAAGGTCAGGAAAGTCTTTATGCCCATCCAACTTTCTTGCCTGACCTTGCCAGCCTTCTTAACGTCACCATTGATGAAGCCCGCGCGAAAACCGACCGCCTTTTTCCCACCACGGCTTATGACTGTACCCAATCGCACAGCGAGGTCAACAAAATCAGCATCGTTTTAAGCGAGAAAGTCAACATTCAATCCATCCGTGAGTTCCTCAAGCCAGAGCTCGTGCTTGGGCTTTGGTCGCTTTTTGGCAATGAGCGTGAATTTGCAGATATTTACCAGAGCAGCACCAGCAAGGGTACCGCTGTCGAATTCGTCATGAAACACCACAATTTGCCAATCAGCGATTCTTATTGTTTTGGCGACTCTTCCAATGACATCGAAATGGTCCGGGTTGCCGGCACTGGTGTTGCCATGGGCAACGCCAGCCCATCTCTCAAGTCTGTCGCTGACTATGTAACTGACACTGTTTTACAAGACGGTCTCTATAAGGCTTTCAAACAGCTCAGCTTGATTTAAACGATTTAACAGAATGGATTAAAATCAAAGTCTATTTTTGTAAATAATCCGCTCTGGGAAGCATAGAATAACATGATGATAAAGAAAAGAAACCTGCTCAGAGGGGGTTTCTGGGTGCACATAATTGTGACCTTGCTTCTGCTCGCCATCAGCCCACTTTTCGTCAGCGCGCAGAGCCAACCTACGATTCAAATTCTGTCGATTGACAGCCAAAACTTCCCGACGATCACGCTGGACTATAAAGCCATTGGTCTGAACGAGCCTTTGCCGACCTCTCCAACTGCAGTCGAAATCTTGGAAGACAACCAGTCGATCACCCCCGACTCGATCGAAGAGCATTACCAGGGAGTCCATTTCGCGGTCGCTATCAATCCAGATGCGTCGCTGACCGTTCGTGGACCAGACTCGAAGCCCTATAATATCGCCATGCTCGAAGCCTTAAAAACAGTTGGTCCCGAGCCTGAAAACTTACGGAACAATCGTTATAGCTACTTCAACAACCCTGAAGTCACGCTGGTAGAAACAGACGACTACAGCGCCTGGGCAAGCTTGATCGACAACATGGAAACCATACCCGCCGAATCCAGTTCCTCGCTCAACAGTCTTGAACTGGCGGTCTCAGCGCTGGAGCACAGCAGTCTTTCTCTGGATACAATCCTGGTATACATAACCCCCTATCTTGATTATCGCGTGCTGCCTGAGTTCTATGCTCTGCTCGACCGCGCGGCTGAGCTTGGCGTCCAAATTCATGTCTGGATCGTCATGTCACCGAGGGTGGTCGGGTCTTCTTACGAAATCGAAATGCAGAGCGAGGTTCAGTCCAGCGGAGGCACGCTAACCGCGCTCACAAATTCGCAGCTGGTTCCGGAACCACGTGGCTACATGGAAGGCAAAGGGCGGGTCTATAGCGCTCAATACCAATCCTCTCTTCGCGCGGCTGCTGATTATGAGGTTAGTGTCAGGGTCGAGCGCGACCAGCAACCCTCAGTGCAATCAGCTCCGGCAATGCTCTCGATCAATGTTCAACCTACCCGTCTCAGTTTCGTCAACCTGCCTGAAACCCTTGAAATTCGTTTCAACAATGACGGCAGCTTCCAGCCTGCCCAGCTGCCCTTGGAAGTGCTGATTGAATTTCCAGACGGCTACCCCAGGCAGATTCTTAACGCGACCCTCTTCATAAACGGCAGTCGGGTCGCCAGCAATACCCAGCCACCTTATGGCAATTTTTTGCTCAACCTGGCTGATTACGTCGAGGAAGAGGAACTGCGCCTGGAAGTTCGTTTGCAGGACGATTTCGGTCTCCAGGGGCGCACCGACGTTCACACGATATCGCTCGATGTCTTTAAACCGGAGGAGACTACCAGCACTGCCTGGTTCTTGAGCCCATGGATTTGGATCGGTTTGCTCGCTGCTGCCGGGGTGATCGCGGTGGTGATCTTCCGAAAACCTCTCACAAAAAAGCAGAAAGCAGAAGAAGAGGAAGAAACAGAACTATCAGACAACCGGACAGTCGAGAAACCTGAAGCCCCCTCACCTGTGCCAATCAAGAGTTTCGGCAGCCTGGTCAGGCTCGACCCTGATCAAACGCCCTCTGCCGAAAAACCGCATTTGCTGACGAATGAAATCACACTGATTGGTCGCGACCCCGGCGTTGCGAACCTGGTTTTGGATCTTACCAGCATCGAACCGCTGCATGCTGAGATTCATTTCTTTCCTGATGGTCGCATCCGCCTGACAGACTTCAATTCAACATCTGGTTCGTACGTCAACTTCAAACCGGTCGGAACTCACGGCACTACACTCCAACACGCTGATCTGATTCATTTCGGAACACTCTTATTCCGCTTCAATAGCGCCTCCCGCACCCAAACCTCCCCTCCAAAAGAGTAGTGTTCAGATTTGTCATCCTGTGTTTTATGCCTGTCATCCTGAGTGAAACGAAGGATCTTACCGGTCATTACCACCAAAACCAAGATTCTTCACTTCGTTCAGAATGACAAACCGCCTGCCTGTCATCCTGAGCGAAACGAAGGATCCTATCGTGTGTCAGCGAATGCATCCATCCGTTTCTACCAAATAATTCTCCCCTGTTCTCAAATTTTGCTTGAATCAGATTCCCTTTCATGTTAGAATATCTCCTCTATGGAGGGATGGCCGAGCGGCCGAAGGCGCCTGTCTTGAAAACAGGTATAGGGAAACCTATCGTGGGTTCGAATCCCACTTCCTCCGCTGGCTAATAGCCATCATATCTCGGGGAGGTGCCAGAGTGGACGATTGGGGCCGCCTGCTAAGTGGTTGTCGGGTCAAACCGACCCAGGGTTCGAATCCCTGCCTCTCCGCCTACAAGACCGCTTTCGCGGTCTTGTTCTTTAATTGCCCCTTTACATCCATCCCGTGTGGGTATAAAATAAACCCAACTGGTAAGACCTCTTACCACTCACCAATCGGAGGTCATTTGTCAACACAAGCTGAATGGATCAGCC